>JAWSUM010000018.1:0-6998 GCA_033549165.1 Methanolobus sp. | reverse complement strand
GGGATACTGAGGATCGATGCGATGTTTGCACCGGACATGTCCATTGTCTGTGGGTAGCTTCCCCATACAGCGGACTTGATGATTGGTGCGTCGAACATGTCAACGTTGAACATATCAATGATGGTCTGGACAACTGCTGCACCGGTTACGGTACTTGCAGATACGTAGTCGGCACCTACCTGTGCTCTTACGCTTGGTACCTGGACGATCATCTGCTTTCCGCCACCAAGTTCCTTTACGTTGGTGTCGTCGTCTTCTCTTACGCTTACGAGTTTTGCAACTGCATCCTGAATTGCACCTGCGTTTCCAACAATATCATAGTCAAGCTCTCTTCCAAGGATCTTTCTTGCTTTGCCACCCATTGCACCGGTCTTGAGTGCTTTCTCGATACCGGCAAGGTTGACAGCAACTGTCCTCTTGGTGTCTTTAATGATATTTTGTATCGCTGCGTTTCTTGTTGGCGCAATATCCATAAGATCGACGCCGCTCTCCAACAGTTTACCTCTGTCGTCGTAAATGTCTATTTTATCAGACACGTATATTTTCCTCCTATGTTTCTATACGGAAATCACCCATTCTGGAAACGTACATCCGATTCAATGATAAGCAATTGCTCTGTACCACATCACATTTTCTGTACCAAAACTTTCCAGTGGGATTCTCGGAAGTATTAAGTAACGATGATGTTTAAACCTTTTGCATCATGCAAGCCGGAGTTCCGCAACCGCCGGGGACTGAATTAATTTTTAAAAACAAATAATTTCTTATGTTAATATACTCCGGATTAACTTTGGCACCTTTATTTATAGGATACGGTTCATCGCAAAAGCTTAAGTAAGACATATATTATCTAAAAAAACATTATGGAAATCACGGCAGATGTGGGCGGGAATCCGGGTATTGACTGCAAGGGATTCTGTACCTATTGTTATTTCAAGAAGGTAAGGGAAGTATCACCTTTCGGTTGCAAATACTGTTTTCCTTTCAAGAAAGGTTGCGATTACTGCACAAGAGGAGTAAGGGAAGCCTACTCAGGTTTCAAGCCTGCACAATACGTATTCCAGGAAACTTACCAGAAGATCAGTTTCGGTTCAGGGAACATTGACAAGATCACGATCAGTGGTGGAGGAGATGTGAGCTGTTACCCCGAACTTATGCCACTGGTTGCCAATCTCTCCCAATTCGGCTATCCCATTCACCTGGGATACACCAGCGGCAAAGGTTTCAGTGAAGGAAACGAAGCGGAGTTCTATATTAACTACGGTGTAACTGAAGTATCATTCACTGTATTTTCGACCAACCCTGAAATAAGAGGGAAATACATGAATGACCCCGAACCCGAAGCATCGCTTCAGGTACTCAGGGATTTCTGTGCAAACTGTGACGTATATGCTGCTATCGTGGTGGTACCGGGAGTAAATGACGGAGAAGAACTCAAAAGGACACTCGATGACCTTGATGAAATGGGTGCAAAGGGAACAATACTCATGCGTTTTGCCAACAAATGTGAAGAAGGGCTTATACTTGACAATGCACCTGTCATGGAAGGGATCAAAAGTCACAGCATCGAGGAATTCACGGAAATCGTCCGTGAAGCTGCCGGCAGGTACAGCATGAGGATCACGGGAACTCCCCTCGAGGACCCGTTGATAGGCTCACCCTTTACCATCCGGAACGAAGAAAAAGCACTTGCACGGCTTCCGGCTGTCACAAAGGAGGCAACACTTCTGACAAGCAGGGCAGCAGCAGACAGGCTCGCAATGGTGTTCGAGAAACTTGGAAGCAGCGTCAATGTAGTTCCTGTCGGCAAGGATATTGGCTGCCTTATAACCATCAAGGACCTGGAAGCACTGGATCTTTCCGATATCAGGGAGACCGTGATAATCCCGGGCAGGGCCTTTGTCCATGACCCCGAAGCACAAAAGGTACTCTCACGTGACGGTGTTGACAGGTTCGTCCGCAGGGGACCGGAAATGTTATCCTATGACGGGGAAATGTCTATCGGGATGACAAAGCAGGAAGTCCTTGAGTTTGAGATCGGCCAGTTCACCGAACTCATCCACGAGATCAATGCATGCGGGCTGACACCCAGATGAAAAAATAATAAGCATGAACTACCCGGTTACATGAATTCCAGCAGGTCCATCTGCTTGGCCTTGTCATTCTCGAAAAGTGACAGGATGTCCAGGCCAATAAGATCGATCCTCTGTTTTGTATAATTGGAAACGTTGTATTTTTTGGCAACTATCTTGGATACCTCAAGGTATTTCTTTACAGATCCTTCGTGAACCGTGAGTATGACACGCCCACCACACTTGGGACAGGTTCCGGTCAGTGGCGGCCGCCTGAACTTGGCAGCGCATTTCATGCACCTTGTACCCTGTCTGGAAAATGCCCTCAGGTTTCCGAACATATCCGGAAGGAAGTGGGAGATCAGTACCCTTTCCGCTACATTTGAAGCATCCACCGCACGTATCTTGTCCGCGAGGGCAAGCTGCGCATCCATCTTTTCAACCATACTGCCGAGTGTCTTGTACGCACTGTTCAGGGGACCTGCTGCAATATCGGTCGTATGGTGTGTGAACATGAAGTTGTCATACTGGAGAGTAGTTCCAAGCCTGCCGCTTACCAGGTCCATCTTTTTCTCGAACTCCTTGGGATTGACATATTCAAGCGTGGCCTCGTAGAACTCCAGTGGATAATGGTCGCAGACATCGATATTGTGTGCTTCCTTATCGACCTCGCTCGGATCTATCCTTGTAGTAAGTACAAGAGGTGCATCCATCTTTCCTCCCCTCTTCTCGGGAAGGTAGTCGCGGGAGAAGTTCAGCAGGCCGTCCAGAAGCAGCATGACACAGTCCTCATCCCCGTCGCAGTTACGCCTTTTTGCTGCATGGAAAAACGGATGCGCATAACCGACAGACGCTTTGGTGAACCCGACAAGCCTGCCGAGCACTCCTGCAGAGGTATGGGGTGCAAGTCCCATGAGCATGACACCCACCATGTCATCCCTGGTCTCAGCCTTATAATAGGGCTCCTCGCCATAGTACTTGACAAGCAGATCGTCAATGTAGCGCATAGTGCGCAAAAGATACTGTCCGCAATCATAGGAGACAACAAGGTCCTGCACTTTCAGGCAGATTATCTGGTCTTCGCGCTCCAGCGGATTGCCGTAGATGTCTTCTGTATAGCCTATTTCCTTCAGTTTCGAAACAGGCACACTGAGCTCGTCAGGCCGGATATGCGTCAGGGGAATATCCGACATATCATATCTGACCGTGCCATCCTTGAAAGTAAATAACTCATATTTTGCCCGGAGAATGCCCTTCTCCAGAGGTTCGGGAGTCATGTGTTTGGACATCATGCGTTTGACGCCTTTCAATTCGATGTTGTCCCTCTCGCCCAGTTTATCGAAAGCCTTCTGGTAGATCTCTTTGAAATCTATGTTCTGCATCTTAACACAGGTGGTCTTTGTACCGCATTTTGGGCATTCTTCCTTCTGGGCAGAAATACCACACCTGGGACAGAACAATCTGGGAACGGTGAACTCACCGCAATCACATCGATGTTCATAACTGTCCTTTCCACATGAAGGGCAGACCCGGTTACCGATCTCAACACGGATCTGACCCACCTTGCTGTTCATAGAGGACTTGTAGCCGGCAGCGGTTTCCATCTTCCGTGTATTACCACCGGTATCCCCTATCGGGAACAGGACATGGGGTGCAGGTGACATCTTCCTCTTGTTGGACTTTTCAGGACGGCCCATCCTTGCACCTATCCTGATAGGGGCACGGGCACGGACGGTCAGGCCGCTTATCCCGCACACAGCCCCAGGAGTGTCATCCGAGGGAAGGGAATCCCATGTTTTGCAGAGATTGTCATCCAGCCCAAGACACCTTATAAATGGCCGGGGTTCTGCTATGGATATCTTCCCATCCCTTACAGTATGCAAAACCAGCAGGTTCTCAAGGATAGTCTTGATCCCTTTTTCAAGGGCCAGGCCATGCGGAAGCGTAAGGCAGGAAAAAACTTCATCAACAGAGCCGTGCTCTGCAACGAATAATGATAATACTATCAGTTCCTCCGGACTTATATCATGCCAGAGGTATGTGAACTTTGGATGCAGTGGAATGTTGTGCTCGTCGCACAGGCCGAGTGCAATGTCCTGTGTGGGATCCGTGATAACAGATCGGTCCAATCTATTTTCGGGAACCATTTTTTCGTACTCCTGCACCCACCATTCGAAACAGTAGGAAGCAGGGACCAGCGGGTGGTTGTTCTCAAGGAAATCACCATAGTTGATGAGTATCTCACCTATATCTATGATATATTCCACTTCTGGATGGATCTTAATGGCAAGTTCTTCATCGTCAACCCTTACGACATCTCCTGAATTCAGCCGCACGGTGGGACCCTCAAGAGAGTCTACCGGAGCCATGCCTGCCGCTTTCCCGGGACGTTCCACCTTCAGCTGGGTGCCTGCCACGATGAAGCTGTCCAGCAGGAACATGCTTGCAGGACTTATCCCGGCTGCAGCAAAGGACGTGTTCCTTGAACGGCCGTACCTGAGCCTGAAACCTCCGGGACGCATGGGATGGGAGAATACCGGCCTTCCTGCTATCAGGTCTGCAAGATATTTCTCTTTGGGTTTGACACCCTTTGAGTCATCCTGTGAGTCATCACCACTGCCCTTTGTACCGGAGATGAGCTTGTCAAGCCATTCCCAGCCATCCATCTCAAGTTTCCTGACATGCTTCTGCACCTTCGGGGCCTTCAGGGCAAGACCTTCGGCGAGTACCAGGGCCATACCTCCGCGTACCCTGTTGGTCGGTATCCTTTCCAGGTTACGGTGACCCTCCACCTCTTCAGCCTCAGTGGGTTCCCCGTCCATGCAGATGGGACAGTTCTCAACAATAAGCCGGATCTCCGCTTCGGAGGGGGTGTACTGCAGCGTAGCCACACGCCTGTACAGGAGGATCTCCTCAACATACCTTTCGACTTCTTCCTTGCGGGGCTTATACCTGTCAATGCCTGCAGCACGCCTTACATAATCTCCCACAAGCACGGATAATGCCTGTGCCGTGCCTCCTGCGCTGCGTATGGGACCTGAGTAATATATCCTTATGAATTCCGAGCCGTCGTCGTTCTTATCGAGGTCCACGCGATCGATACCTTCTATCGGAGCCGCCACCACACCTTCTGTGAGCATTGCAACGGCAACACGGATGGCAGCCTCTATCGCCGCAGCTTTGGATGGGAACTCACCCACGACACCTTCGGCAACAGCTTTACCGATGGCAAGGGCACCTTCCTCACGGGACATCGTCTCGTCGAACTTGCGTATCTGCTCGGCAACACCTTTGACACCGATGAGGTTCTCCACCCTGTCCGCGAGGTCCTTGGCAAGGGGAATCTCTATTACGGGTTTTGGGTCTTTGCCTTTTGAACGTGCCCGATTGGCTATTTCGATCTCCTGCCCCAGTTTGGACTCAAGCCCTTCGAAATAAGCCTTCATCGAGTCACTGACTACTATTTCGCCCACTTAAGAACCTCTGTGTTGAACCTATGATCGGCATGATCTATGCATGTATGCGCTCGGGGATAAAAAGTATTGTTACGATGTGAACTACCTCTCGGCTAAAGACCGAGCAGCTTCCTGTTTCATTCCCCTTCTATTGAAAGCGAGTCCACAGGCTCTTCCCGTAGTTCCTACGGTGACGGTTATATTCCTATTAGATTTTGCTTATTAAGAGCAAACTTTTTGATATTGATAGCGGCATTTATGTCTCTATCATGATTGGTATTACAGTCCGGGCATTGCCATTGACGATCTGCAAGAGTTAGCTTTCCGTTATGGTAGCCGCAAATGTTACAGATTTTTGTAGATGGTTCAAACTGTCCTATATGAAGGATTGTCTTCCCGTACCATTCGGCTTTATATTCGAGCTTTTCCACGAAGGAATTCCACGAAGCATCTGATATGTGTTGTGCTAAACAGTGGTTCTTGAGCATACCGGAAACGTTGAGGGTCTCTACTGCTATGGCTTGGTTATCGCTAACGAGCGTTGAAGAGAGCCGGTGTTGGAAATCGTGCCTCTGGTCGCTTATTTTTTCATGGAGTTTTGCTACCTGTAAACGAGCTTTGTTCCTGTTATTGGAGCCTTTCTTTTTTCTTGAGAGGCGTTTTGATAGAACTTTAAGACGTTTCATTGAGTTTTTGAGGTGTCTTGGATTATCGATTTTGTCACCATTGGAAGTAATGGCGAAGTCCTTGATACCAACATCCACTCCGACAGTGTCATTTTCGGAAATTTCCGTTTTTTCCGGGAATTCCAGACCATCGTCTACGAGAATACTAATGTAGAATTTTCCTGTAGGTGTACGGGATACTGTAGCTGTTTTGAGGCCTCCGTCTCCTATATTACGATGTAAAATAGTTTTGACGTTACCTATTTTTGGGAGGAAAATCCTATTATTTTCAAGGTCAATCTTGTAATTCTGAGGAACACTGAACTCCTGAACAGGGTTCTTCCGGGATTTAAATTTGGGAAATCCCTTCTTCTCACGGAAAAATCGTGTGAAAGCGTTCTCAAGATTGAGAGTAGCTCCCTGTAATGACTGAGCATTAACATCTTTGAGCCATTCATGGTCTACTCTCTTTAATATTGTTATTCCTTTATTCAGGTCAAACCTCGATATGGATTTACCGTCTTGCTCATAGGTCTTAATTTTCTGTTCTAAGCCCCAATTATAGATGAATCTACACGCTCCGAAGTGCTTAAAGAACATCTCTTGTTGCTCTTTTGTAGGATACATCCTATATTTGTAGGCTTTTAACATTCAAGCACATATTATAGTTAACACTATTTGTACTTTGTGTTAATATAGTATATTATGGATTATGTGCGAAAAAAACCATAGCAGGTTTTTATTATTGTATCATGCGATATTTGTCTGTAAATATCGTAGAAAGGCTTTGATAGGAATTGAAAACG
>JAWSUM010000017.1:0-37105 GCA_033549165.1 Methanolobus sp. | reverse complement strand
AGCAGCATTTTGGTGCTGTCAGATTCGTATATAATAGGTCTTTGTTCATCAAGAATTTAATGTATGATAAATTCGGGATCAGTCTAACCGAAGTATTACAATGATATCTCAGTCCTTCTTAATTCGGAATGTTTATATAGTTTTATTACACACTTTTAAAAAGTGGCTGGTTTAGAGTAAAAAGTGGGAATGACTATAAAGTAAAATATCTGGTATTTTTGTATCTATTTGCGCAGTTGCATTTGATAATTGAAGCAAATTCTATGAATGTCAAGCTTCATTTTTGAAAGTGCTGACTACGATCTCATATACGGTAATATCAGGTTTTATGGACTGTCGGAGATACGCGATGTTATCCTTCGAAAATGTCTTGTTCGTAGTCTGTTTATTCAGTATGCTAGCCGCGATTTTATATAAGGATATAAAATGGTGGTAAAAGTGAAAAATAGGTATGACAAACCAAAAAGTCGGATAGGCAAATCACTATCGGTTTTTTTTGTTCTTTTGATGCTCGCATTTGTCATTACAACAAGCGGATGTTTGGATTATAATGGCAATGATGAAGAGATGAATGCTGATAGCCAGGATATTGGAAAAGATACAGACGTTTCATCAGATGAAGGGGATGATGCAGTAGAGGACACTGAACAAGTATACTTCTCTGCATCCGATGATACAGAAACAAAATCCGGTACGGAACCTCCGGTGGAAAAGATAGTAGTTCCAATGACTACAGATGACGATAGAAGAGGTAAAAAGAGCTCTTCTTCATCAACTGTAAGTACAAGTACTTCATCGGTAATGGTTTCAGTCATCTCCGTTACAGGAGCTGGTTCTGCTACAAGTGTTGTTGTTGGTCAAGCTTTACAAATGAACGCAGATGTAGTGCCTGTGGATGCAACAGACAAGAATGTTACCTGGTCCGTTATAAATGGGACAGGGTATGCTACGATCAATGCAGACGGATTGCTTACAGCAATTGAGGTGGGTAATGTGACTGTGAAGGCAACAGCTAACGATGCATCTGGTGTTTCCGGTGCTTTGGAGATCATAATAGACCCGGCACCTGTCACAGGTATCAGTGTGGAAGGTGAGGGGAATGTTGCCTCGGTAGTCAATGGCCAAACCCTTCAACTGAATGCTGTAGTAACACCCTCTGATGCAACTGACAGCAGTATTATCTGGTCTGTAATCAATGGTACAGGTGAGGCGACCATAGACCAGACGGGTTTACTGACCGCAATTGAAGCAGGTAATGTTACCGTCACGGCAACAGCCAATGATACATCCGGTGTTTTCGGTACTTTGGAGATTGTAATAGAGCCAATACTTGTCACAAGCATCAGTGTGGAAGGCGGGGGATGTGCTCAATCAGTAGCTAATGGCCAGACCCTGCAAATGTATGCCATAGTAACACCTTCTGATGCGACTGACAGCAGTGTCAACTGGTCAGTCATCAATGAAGTCGGTGAGGCGACCATTGATCAGACGGGTTTACTGACTGCCTATAAAGAAGGTTATGTGCTCGTTAAAGCAACAGCCAATGATGCATCAGGCGCGGAAGATGGCCTGTGGATCTTAATATATGATAATGTAACCTGATCCGTGATTCACGATGCCTGTGATGAAACCATTGAGACAAATGGATTTCTCACAGGTACGGGTGTTGGGAATTATGAGGGTGTATTTATAGTTTTAAGATGGGTTCTATGATTATTTTATAATACTGACAAAATTAATTAATATTAAATACTAAAAATATCATAAAGGATGCGGGGTTACATCCATGAGATCTTGTTATTGTAAAATGATATTCTTACTACTGTTGTGCATTTCATTTATCCTCTCGATTGGGAGTGCAACGGCTGGAACTGTTATTGTTGACTGCAACGGAAGTGGGGATTACACGTCGATCCAGGAATCCATAGACAATGCAAATGCTGGAGATTCTATTATTGTTCGCTCAGGGACATATACTGAAAATTTGGTTGTGGATAAGTCGGTTTCAATCATTTCTGAATCTGGAAATCCGGCTGATACTACAATCTTGTCTGCAGTTGCCGATGATGATGTTATCCATGTGACTGCAGATAATGTGACTATTTCAGGTTTTAATATAACCAGGTCAGATAGGTCTTATCTAGAGGAAGAATACCCGGATTATGCTTATTGTGGTATATTCCTTGATCGTGTAGAAGATAGCTTGATCATGAAAAATGATTTATCTCATAATTATAAGGGTGTTTCTCTGTATGGCGCAAGAAATAACTTTTTGGTAAATAACAGTGCATTTTCCAATAATGCTGGATTTTCCTTGGATTCCTCAAGTGAAAACATTTTGACCAACAACAGCGCGACTTCCAGATATAATGGAATAAATATGCACATGTCCCGAAACTGTTCATTGCTCTTTAACAGAATTGAATCGTGTGGAGCTGATGGTATCTCTTTTATTGATTCAAGCAATACAACATTGACAGGTAACAATATCAAGCATTGTGATAATGGAATTTGGATTGGGAGTTCAAATGAGAATAGTGTATTGACTGATAATACTGTAACATCTAATAATTGTGGCTTATTTTTATTCTATTCTTATTACATTACGATCAGTAACAATGTCGTATCCGACAATTCCCAATCTGGTTTCTTTATACGCAACTCACTTTACAATACTTTAAATAGCAACATTATTTCTAATAATTCAGAATATGGCATGCACTTCGAATACTACGCGCATAGCAATCTCATATACGACAATTATTTCAACAACACCAACAATGCGAGGGATGGATATTCCAATACCTGGTCTCTGATCCAAACTAACGGGACCAATATAGTTGGAGGCCCGTACATTGGTGGTAACTTCTGGACGAGTCCTGATGGCACGGGTTTTAGCCAGACGCAGGTAGATATGGATGGAAATGGCATTTGTGATGATGTGTATGTCATTGAAGGAAGCAATGTTGATAAACTTCCACTGTCTGTTTATCAAAGTGATTTTATTATTGTGGATTGTGCTGGAAGGGGAGACTACACTTCTATCCAGGGTGCTGTGAATGCAGCAGCCGAAGGAGCAACTATCATTGTTCGTAATGGCACTTACACAGAAAATATAGCTGTCAACAGGACCATGACCATTATTTCGGAGTCCGGTAATCCTGAGAATGTCATCATCAGACCTTTTGATCTTGAAAACAATTTAATTGCCATCAATGCGGATTACGTGACACTAAACGGCTTCACCGTTACCGGTGCAAACTCTTCTAAAGCAATATTTCTGTATGAGTCCACTGAATGCTTAATAGAGAATAATATCGTTGAATCGAACCAGTATGGTATCTATCTGAATAACTCCGACAACAATGAGATAGTTAACAATACATTGCTGTCCAACAGTTATATCGGTCTCTGTCTTTTTGAGAGCAATAATAATTCAGTAATTTCAACGTCATCTATTGATGACTACATCGGATTTGACCTTGTAAACTCATGTGATAACGTTCTATCCGAGAATATTCTGGAAAGTGATGGAGTATATGGTATGTATTTCCATAAATACTCTCACAATAACTATTTTACCAACAATACAATTTTATCAACATATTACTATGAACAAATAGTATCCAATAATCTTAATTCTATGAATCTTGATTCTCTGAATTCAGTACACTCTGATGAATTTGATCTATATACCGTTGAATATGTTGATGAAGACTCAAACTATCTTGCTTCCATAACAGAGCAGTCACTTGACTCACAATTAAGCGGCAGTGTCGCTATTGCTGGTGGGCTCGGTCTATTTTTAAATAAGAACAATACGAATAATGTGATATCAGGTAATCTGATCGAAGACAATTATATCTATGGTATCTGCTTTGGAAATGGTTCCTCAGAAAATATAATTTATAACAACTATTTCAACAATAACGTCAATTATCATCAGATTTTAAATAACACCAACACTTGGAATATCACAAGAACAGCAGGGGGAAATATTGTAGGTGGTCCTTATGTTGGAGGAAATTACTGGTCTACTCCTTCGGATGCAGGCTTCAGTCAGACTCACCTAGATGAGGATGAAGATGGAATATGTGATGATGCCAATATTCTTGATGAAAATAACATAGATTATCTTCCATTGCACGTTTCTGAAAATACGTCCACTCCTGCATATTTTGAAAGTATCATGTACTCTGGTCCTGACCTGTCATATATTATCGAAAACTTTGGAATAGAGCGGTTTGACTCTAATACAGGTTACTTGTTGAAATGCCTTGAGTTCAATTCAAGCAATTTTGCCGGATTTCCAAATGAAAAGGATGAGAATATATCCACAGAAGTTTTGAGAATATACGATGACGGCAATCTAACTGGACGTACGGTACCTGCGAATTCACTGGAATACAAGACCACTATGTATAGGGCAGATTTCAATGCAACGTTCGATGGTTATCTACATGATGGTTATCCCTGCTTTAATCTGTTTGGTAACAGGTATGTTCTATTGAGTATTGATTCTCCAGATATGTTAGTAAAACTTGTAATAGATAATAATGAGACTATTACACTATCTGCAGGAGAATCCGTTGATTTAGGTGAAGGTTTCACATTTAATCTCTATCAAATAGATATAGAAGCTGAACGTGCCTGGATAGGACTTGAGAGATTTGGAGAGTTTGTTGAAGATGAAGTTGTGGCTCAAATTGATTCCGATTCAACTACATGGTGGTATGACCCTGATCTGGCATCTGAAGACGATGTTATTGTTTTCGGAGTTCATGTTCTGGATATCAACTCCTCATCAATAACTATTAGTGGTTTGTGGCTAGTTGATTTCGAACATATCTTTGCGATAAAATCCGGTGACGAGTTCGGTAATCTGGAAGTAGATTGTATTGAATCTGAATCGATATCAATGAGAAACTCTGTTCCTTTGGTATTGGAAAGAGGAACAATGGTTGGGATTGCAAATGACCTCTCCTTTGAGATTGCAGACACTACGAATCTGAGTTTCCAGCTTGTAAAAGGAGTAGAAAATGGTTCTGTTCCCAATTCGGCTCCAATAGCTACAATTATGGCACTTTCTCCAAACCTGGTATTTGAAGGCGATAAAATCACATTTGAAGGAAGTGGTTTTGATTTCGATGGAACTGTTGTGGGATACAACTGGACATCAAGCATAGACGGTCATTTGAGTCACGTAGCAAGTTTCAGTACATCTTATCTTTCAGTCGGTATGCATACCATTAATTTCAGTGTTCAGGATAATGAAGGTGTATGGTCTGATGAAGTATCGTCAAGTTTGATCATCAGCAACAAAAGACCGCAGGTGAACATAACCTTTGAGTCCCAATTTGGTGGTATGATGGGTGCAGTTTCAACTTCCGAGAATTACACTTACGCTGCACAGATGCAGCATATAATTGTACTGGATACCAGTAATACAACTAATCCTTTGGAGGTAGGAAGGGTATTAACTCCTTTTGAAATAAAAGATATTGCTATAACAGGCAACTATGCTTACGTTGCAGATGCAAAAGGTGGTCTTGTTATTGTTGACATCAGTGACCCCACATCTCCAGGAATTACAAGCATTTTTGATACTGAATATTCGGCGTATGGTGTTGCGGTGGAAGATAATTATGCCTATCTAACTGCGGGTGATCTTATTATAGTTAATGTTAGTGACCCTGCGTCTCCAACATTTGTAAGCAGTTTTGATACTGATCATGGGTTAGACAGTGTTGTTGTGGAAGGCAATTTTGCTTATGTGACTGATCTGAAGGGCAGTCTTATTATTGTAGATGTTAGTGATCCTACATCCCCAACACTTGCAGGCACTTACAATAGTGAATATGATTTAGAGGATATTGATATCTCCGGTGACTATGCCTACATGGCTGCCTATGAAGACGGTCTTGTTATTTTCAATATTAGTGACCCCGCATCTCCGACAATTGTAAGTGTCTATGATACGTTTGGTTATGCACTAAGTGTTGACATTTCCAACAATTATTCCTATATAGCAGATGCACATTGGGGCCTTGCTATTATTGATGTAAGTGATCCAACAAAACCAGAACTAAGAAATTATTATGACACAACTTCTGCTCAGGATGCTGTTGTTTATGGCAACAGTGTGTATCTAACCGATGTTTTAGATGGGGTTATTATTTTCGATATAAGCAATCCTACGATTCCAGAACTTTCTGGCAATTATGACGTTGTTGATTTTGTAGAAAATGTTGATGTTTCTGGGAATTATGCTTATGTCGCTGGCTATGACATGGATGTCTTTGTCTACGACATAAGTAACCATACCTCTCCTGCACTTGCAGGCACTTATCATACTACTGATACTGTGAAAGATATTGCTTTTTCCGGCAATTATGCCTATATTGCAGTTTCTGAAAGTGGTCTTGTTATCGTTGATATCAGTGACCCTACTTCACCATTATTTGTAGGCAAATATAATACTGCTGGTTGGGCACAGAGCGTAGCTGTTTCTGGGAATTATGCCTATATAGCTGATTTTGTAAATGGTCTTGTTATTGTGGATGTTAGCAATCCATCTTCTCCGAGTCTTTCAGGTCACTATGATAGTGCTGGTTATGCCTACAGTGTTAGTATCTCTGGTGATTATGCCTATGTGGCTGATGGCAGTAACGGTCTTGTAATTGTCGACATAAGTAATCCAGTTGCGCCTGATTTCGTAGGTCACTATGATAGTGCTGATCACTCCCTTGATGTTGCTATTTCTGGTGATTATGCCTATGTGGCTGATGACCACAATGGGCTTGTAATTGTCGATATAAGCAACCCTGCATCACCATCACTTTTCGGTAAATACAATGATTTTGAGGCACAAAATGTTGTTGTTTCTAACGACTATGTTTATGTTGCTGCCGGTAATTATGGTTTTGTTATGGTTGACATAAGTAATCCCGCATTACCATCAATTGTAGGATATTATTATAGAGGTTATGCAAATAATGTCGCTGTTTCGGATGATTGCGTCTGCATAGCTGGTTTTTATAATGGTGTTGTTATCCTTAGCACAGAAATACCATCAGAACCAAGCGACTCACAACCCCCTTCGTCTACCTCATCATCCACCAGCTCCTCCAGTGGTGGTGGTGGCGGTGCCACAGGTGAAACTTACGAGAACATCGCATTCAAGGACGTAAGAACGGAGTTCGTGGAAAAGGATTCTGTAACATCTTACGACTTTACTGATGATAACAACGAAGTGGGATATATTCAATTCACAGCTTCCCGTAACTGGGGTAAGATAACGGCTACCATTGAATGCCTGCATGACACTTCGGCACTTGTGGGCAGGGAGCCCGACGGAATTGTGTATCGTAATCTCAATATATGGGTCGGAAAGTCCGGATTCTCAGATCCGGATAATATCCGGGATTGCGTCATAGGGTTCAAGGTCAGCAGGTCATGGCTGCTTGAGAATCGTATAGATGAAAGTACAATCCGGCTCTTACACTATTCGAGTGGTGAATGGGAGGAACTTGAGACTGACCTGGTAGATGCGGATGACGAATATCTTCACTTCGAGGCTATAACTCCGGAATTCTCTCCGTTTGCCATCGTAGGTAATCCACATGAGGAAGTCGTGGAAGATGCTGGCACAAAAATGGCATTCGATTCTGCAAATGAGCAGGAGGTATCTGCAGAGGAAAATGCTACCGAATCCCAATCAAAGAGCACTCCTGCATTTGGAAGTATAACATGTATGTTAGCGATATTCCTTGCAAGCTATTACATGGTACTAAGGAAGCGAAGCTGATTCTCAGCTTCCTTCACATTTTATCTGTTTTTTGATCAGTGAATAAAATTATACAAAATAATTTTTAAAACAAAGCAAACCTGAGAACTACCCTGTCGTCAGTCCACTATGATTAAATACCTTGTCAGGTATCTGTTCCCTGATTCACTTTTCAATTCCACAGGTGACCTCTTTGATAGGAAAACTAATGCAGGACCGCGTCCTCTCGGGAAAACAGGCAATAAACGAGCTCTATAAAACTGGTTATTACGGGCGCCCAAAGGGTGACAACCTTGAACTTACACTTGTGGAGGCGGCATATCTCCTTTACAAGAAGAAGCTCGATATTGAAATGAATGAAAGGGTCCTGGGATTTGAGGATTTCTTCACTGAAGCTGCAAAGAGGCAGCAATATTTCGAACTGAAATACATCGTTTACAAAGACCTCCGGGAAAGGGGTTTTTATGTACAGTCAGGAGTTACAGATTTCAGGGTGTACCCGAGAGGAGGTCATCCCGGGAAGACGCCTGCAAAGAGCTTTGTATACGTGAGATCCGAGCGCATACCCATGCCATTGTCCGATCTGCTCCCATCTGTCAACGCCGCCGAGAACGTACGCAAACAGATGATCCTTGCCATAGTCGACGAGGAAAGCGACCTCACTTACTATGAGGTCCGAAAGGTGAATCCAAAAGGCAAGACAGACATTGTTCAGCCTTCAGGAGGTCCTATCAGAGCCACCCTGCTGGAGGACCGTGTGATCGTCTGGGATGTGGATTCTTCACAATACCTCCATGGGAATGGGTTTTACGGCAAGCCCCTTGATGATGAACGCCTGCAGCTCTCCCTGGTGGAATCAGCTTACCTTCTGGAGCTTGGTCTGATCAGAATTCAGAACAGTGATACCGAGAATGATCTGGATATCGA
The DNA here is from genome assembly GCA_033549165.1 of Methanolobus sp. GTDB lineage: Archaea > Halobacteriota > Methanosarcinia > Methanosarcinales > Methanosarcinaceae > Methanolobus. The sequence goes on along the minus strand of JAWSUM010000017.1, from coordinate 28,392 downwards.
TACCTTCTCATCGGTTGCATACTCCATCGAGCCTGATTTCCTGCGCAAGTACAGGGCCTATGCGGATCTTCGCAATGCAGGCCTTGTTCCAAAGACGGGTTTCAAGTTCGGTACACACTTCAGGGTATATGCCGAAGTTGTGTCCATCGAGAAGATACCTCACTCCGAATATCTGATACATACAATCGCAGCAGACCATGTGTTCATGCTTCCGGTGATGTCAAGGGCCGTGAGGCTTGCCAACAGTGTCAGGAAAAGAATGCTCTATGCCATCGGGGAACGTGATGGAATGATGTACCTAGATATCGGAAGAATAAAGATGTAATATTTTTCCGTATCAAATAATTACAGGGTAATAACAGCTGCCGGTCGTATACATTAAATATCATACGGCATTTTCTTTAAAAGGATGTTTAACATAATCGCAGTGGATATTTCGGGCCGCCACAAGATAGACGACTATTATCTGATGGTCTGTGCGGCAGTTGCTGCATCCGTGACCCCGGATCATGTCGAGAAGGTGAACCAGGTCAACATCCGCTCTTTCCGAACCGATTCCGCACCTGACGTTCTCATGGTCGTGAAGATGATAGAAGAAACGGTATCCGAAATGCATTTTGAAGGGACTGTTGTCACAGAGCCGGGCGACATGTATAACCGGCCCCAGTGGATCATAGACAGCATGTTCTCAGTGGATTTCAAATACGAAGAATCCTTAAGTGAGAGGCGCTGCATGGAGATCGCGCACCACGTCTCTCTGGGTGCAAGAAAACTCCTGCTCAGGGAACTGGATATTCAATAAATCAAATACTAACTGCTGTCTTGTTATGAAACGCGTTATTCTGGTAAAAAGAAACGACCCCCGAAGTGAGGAACATAAGAACGAGCTCCAGATTACCGAACTGGAGGAGCTTGCAGATTCTGCCGGCTACACCGTTGTTGCCGAGCTCACGCAGACTAGGCATCCTGATCGCAAATACCAGGTCGGAAGAGGAAAAGTGGAAGAGCTTGCGCAGCTTGCGCAGGATGTCAGTGCTGACAAGATAATCTTTCACAACCAGCTCAGTACCATGCAGGTCTATAATCTTTCCGAGATATGCCGCTGCGAGGTCATTGACAAGTTCCAGCTCATCCTGGAGATATTCGCGACCCGTGCGACAACGCATCGCTCTAAACTGCAGGTTGAGCTTGCAAGGCTGGAATACGAACTGCCAAAGGCAAGAGCCATCATTTCCATCCTCAAAAAGGAGGAGCGCCCCGGTTTCATGGGTCTCGGAGGTTATGAGGACTCATACGCCCAGGATGTAAAGAACAGGATCGCCCGTATCAAGGATGAGCTGAATAACATGGAGAGGGACAGGGATTCCCTGCGCAGTTTCCGTCACTCCAAGGGTTTCTCGCTCGTTGCCCTGGCAGGGTATACCAATGCCGGCAAGAGTACACTGTTCAATCTGCTTGTCGACGAGGATACCACTGTGAAGAATATGCTGTTCACGACCCTGGTTCCCACTACAAGGTACTTGGATGTGCATGGCAGGGAAGTCTTGCTTACAGACACGGTAGGTTTCATCGAGGACCTGCCACACTGGATGATCGATGCTTTCCGTTCAACTCTCAATGAGATATTCTTTGCCGATATCGTGCTTCTGATCGTGGATTCAGCTGAGCCTCTGGAAACCATCCACCGCAAACTCCTTGTCTGTCATGAGACAATGTGGGAGCATCTCCAGGAAGTATCAATTGTGACCGTATTCAATAAAGCGGACCTGTTGACTCAGGAAGAACTGGAGGAGCGCATGCTGGGTCTGGGCTACCTGGCGCCGAATCCCGTGGCGGTTTCGGCAAAGACCGGCTTTGGTGTGGAAGAGCTAAAAACAGAGATACGTAAACATCTTCCAAAGTGGGACAGGATCCAGGTCTCTCTTCCCCTTTCAGAGGAGGGGATGTCCATGCTCTCGTGGTTATTTGACGAAGGTGTTGTCCATAGTGTCGATTATAGTGATTCGATAGATCTCGATCTGGAAGCCCGGGATAGCATTATCAGTAAAGTGAGGTCATTTGTGGAAAATAAATGACACAAGTCGAGAACTTTGATTTGTTGCTAATTTGCGTAACATATAAATACGATAATGTTGTTTGTAGATATGCGAACGGGTAACTTCTCTAATGTACCACCAATCCTATCCAACCACCCAACCAACCACAAACTTCTATTTTCCCGTTCGCTAAACTTTTCTCTTCTTCTTCCATAAAAATCCTTATATGCGCTAAGCTCTTAGATGATTCTATGCGATTTGATCTCCATGTCCATTCCCTTTTCTCCAAAGACAGCAATGCATCCCATGACGATATTCTGGAATATGCTTCAAGGAACGGTCTGGACGGGTTTGCGATATGTGATCATGATTCTATTGAGGGTGGCATTGAATGTGCAAAAAGAGCACAGGAAATTGGCTCCAAACAGATAGTCATTCCAGGTGTGGAGGTCAGCTCTTCAAAAGGCCATATACTTGTTCTAGGTGTAAAGGAGCGCATAGAGCCTGGCCTGAGCCCCGAAGAGACAATTAAAAAGGCACGTGAACAGGGCGCGGTGATTGTCATTCCTCACCCGTTCAAGATAACTTCCCATGGTATAGGATATCTTAATGGTCTTGATATCGATGCCGTGGAAGTCCTGAACTCCCGCTGCATGACGCACATTCCGAATGACAAAGCCAGAAAAGCTGCAGAAGAGCTTGGTTTGCCTCAGGTGGGCGGAAGTGATGCACATGAGGCCCAGATGGTCGGCAGGACATATGCCGAGATAGATGTTTCTGAAAGAAGTGTGGAAGCGGTCCTGGATGCTATCCGTGCAGGCAGGACAAGTGCAGGTGGTCGCCTGACTCCTGCTTCATTTGTTGTAAAACAGATGTTTGCAGGTCACATGAAAAAGGCAAGGGCCCGCCTCAGAAACAGAAAACACTAGAATTCACAGTTTTTCGATTACTTCGATGATCTCTTCAGGCCTTTCAAGAACAGTGATACCTTCAAGACTTTTGATTATCTCAACGTTCCTTGAATCAATATCCCTTACTTTGAGCTCAACAGGTCCGCCTTTAACGGCGTTGAAATTGCAAAGTTCCTTGCATATTCCGCAACCGCTGCATTTCAGCAGGTCGATCTGGTCACTGATGGCATTGTTGGGACAGTTGTCCCTTGGTGGGCATGGGTCACATTTACGACAGAGTTCCCTGTCTATCCCATAGGGCAGCTCGGATACCACAACACCTGCTATATCGACAGGCACTACATAGACCGGCACGCTTCCTTTCACTGCCTGGGCCACTGCGTTGCTGACAAGTGAATCTGCGGTTCCATGTGCAATCTTGGACACGGTATTGGACGTGGCAGGGGTAACTATGAGTGCATCATATTTGCCAAGGAGGAAACGGCCTGTCTTTGGCCAGCTTTTACCCTGCTGGGTCTCAAGGAACACCTCTTCAAGATAATCTCCGCAGGATATCGTTTCCAGTTCTTTTTCGAGTCCGTACATCCGGACTACTTCCTCGGCGGCACTGGAAAGGAAAGTGTTCACCCTGATGTCATGTTCACTTTTGATCCGCCCGAATACCTCAAAACTGGATGTAAGGAAGTGTCCTGCACCAGTAATGCCCCATGCAACTGTTTTTTTCATAGCGCACAAAACGTTTTTTTCTAAGTTATATCTTTCTGCTGTCAGGGCTTCTAGAGATACTCATATATCAGCTTCATTGCTTCTTTCTCAGTTTCTCCACCGCACTTTTCCACGATGTCCCCGTAGGCCTTGATGAGCTTGAGGTACTTCTCTTCTCCTGTAAGCTGGTATCTGGTCGCATGTATGCAGGCTTCGATGATGCCATTGAGTCCGCGATTAGGAGCTCGTATCTTACATTTGTTCAAATGCGCATAAATCGGGACAAGTTCGGAAATGAAGGCTTCACTTGTCAGTTTTGAATTGATGCACTCAAAGGCGACCCAGCATTGTGCTTCTTTTAATGTGGAAATCGTTATGCTATTGAAGGTCTTTGACTCGAATTCAGAATCGTCCAGCTCAGTGAATGTGGAGAGCACGAACAGTATCGGGTCGTATGTGATGTTTGCAACAAGTTTTTTCTCGGCCAGCACGTTCTCATAGGTGTTTGATCCCCTGAAGAGCCTGACAAAAAGCTTGTCTTTCTTTCTTATAATTCCCATGGGCGCCGCATTTGGTGCCCATCCCTTGTTAGTTGTCACAATGGTTTCGGAAATCCCTTCATATATCCCGAAACTGTCAAGATCGAAATCATTATCCAACATTAATACCTGACTCCTGCAAGCAAGGCAATGAATATGCCGGCGATGACTATGTCGGCAGTGGAACCCGGATTTATCTTTCTTTCCAGGAGTTCCCTGTCCATTTCCTTTATAAGCGAGTTTATATCATTAAATTTGACTTCATTATTATATATGTTTTGCAGGAGGGACTTTGCACTTGAAGAAACAGATAGGGCAGTCTTTCTGTCAAATTTAGTGGTAATAAAGGTATCTTCATTTTCGGAAAGGATCTTAAGGAAACTGTAAACTACCACATCATTGATGTCAGCATTAAGAATACCGGGGGAGAGTTTGTTTTCCATTCCCAAAATGATTGTCTCAGCGCAGGCTGCACATCTTTTGAAGCCTGAAGTCCATTCATCTGCTATCAGGTCATAGCCCTTTGCAATTTCCATGAGCTCATAGAGACTGACATTCTTTTCGTTCAACTCATTAATCGCCTGCTCATCCTGAAGACTGAACTCTTCCACAGGGTTCACCTTCACTCCGGCGGCATCGAAACAGCTATAGAAATCGATTGCATCGGATGTGTCCGTGTTCTTCACGATCATGTGAACACATTCTGTGAGCTCGGGAATTGTGAATGTATCCTTCTCCTTGAGAATCCTGCCTGCAGCAATCGCAAGTGGTACAAGCAAGATAATGGCGCCGAAATGAGTGTTTCCTCCTTTCTGCCAGCTAACACTTTCCATAACTGCGTTCTTGATGAGTTTTCCAACATCATCTGACCCGCCAGCTGCTTCCTCTATCACAGGGTACATACTGATGGCTGATGCCAGGAAATGTTCGTAACGTGTATCCTCATAGTCATCATGCCTGTCAACGTTCCCTGGCTTGGGTGAGGCTGAGACCTCCAGGCACATTGCAAGCTGGGCACAGCGTGCAATATAAGAATCAAGGGAATACATGCCTTTTTCAATCGAAAAGACTGGTGTTTCACTCATTTGCCTGTCCTTTGGTAATTCATCGGGATTTTGCATTTTCAAGTATGTGATCTGCAAGCTCTTTCTTGAGGCGCATGTACTCGGCATCCGAAAGGCCCAGTGTCTCGAGCACTCCGTCCCTCAGGAAACATGGCTTGGAGATCTTACAGCACCACACAAGACTGCCAAAGCATGTGCTGTCTCCGTATTCAAGCATTGTTCCCTTTGCAAAGTCCATCTTAATGTCTGCAAATTCATGTGCTGTCAGCCCCAGGTTCTTGATCTTGCCATGCACCGGGCATTGTTTGACGGGCAGGCAGCAGAATGTAAGTCCTCGGAGATCACCTTCGCCTCTGCACACATGTTTGGGGGCATTGTACCATCCCATATTCTCCTGGAGCATCGTTATATTCGTGACAAGCTGGCTGATAAGTTCGGGGTTTTGCAGTACTCCCCTTGCAACGGATACCATATCTGCTCCTCTTGAGAACATATCCCTGGCTGTTCCAAAATCAGTCACAGAATTATTGCATATGAGGAACATCCGTGTGGAATCACGTACTTCCCTGATGAGTTTGAGGTCGGCTCCTGCTCCTTCCTGCATTGCATCAAGGTGCAGTATGTCAGTACCTGCAGATTCCAGATCCTTTGCAAGCTGCATGTCATCGACGACATTCCCGCGGACCTTTACGGAGAGGACCACACCCGTCTCTTTGATCTGCTTTATGAATTCAGTAAGCAGGGGTATATCACGCAAAAGCGCCTGCCCTGCACCAATGGAGGTCATTTCCTCCTGTCGGCAGTGGGCGTCAATCTCTAAAATTGCGCCCGCATCCTTTGCTATGGCAGCGGCTTTGAGCAGGGGTTCGATGCTGGTGCTTCGTACATTCACAGCAACAGCAGTTCCTGGTTCTACTGCCTTGATCTCCTGTTCGATGAGTTTGAAAGGGTCCTCTGTAATGAACTCTTCCCTGCCTCTTGCAATCATTTCTGATGCTGCAGTCTGTGTTTTTTCGTCAAGGTTATACCCGCCCAGTATCACAAGCCCTGCATCAGCTGCGTATTCGTTTGCAAAATTGCTATTGGTTATACCGCCCATGGGAGCAAGAGCAATAGGGTTTTTAAAAGTCACATATCCGGCTTTCAGGTCAAAAAGTTCATCAGGCACACTTTCACCTCTGGTCTGTATTTATGGTGCTACGTGCTGCTCAATACTGGTTGTTTTCATATTAATATAACGCTGCAAGATATTTCCTATCCCGTATTCTACCTTAACGATCTATGGACAATGGTTGTGTTCACATGTAGATTGATACTCAAAAACTAAATACTATCAACACGAACATTTAAAATAACCATTGCTTTCGATCAACGGGGATAAAAGTGGAGGTAAATTATGAACTGTATTGTATGTGGCGCTGAAAGTAACACCAGATATTGTAACGATTGCGGGAAGGTTATGGACGAACTGATCAGAAGAGTAGGGGAAGAGCGCTGGAGTTCCATCGATGATTGTTCCTTCATCTATCCGATGGTGCTTCGGGTTGGAAGAGGCGAACTCACAATAAATGATATCATACAGGCCCTGGAAGTTGAAGACTGAAAACTTCTCAGGTTCTTACTATTTTTTTAAAAAAAGAAAGTCAAAAAAAGGAAAGTAAGCAAAGGCTTACTTATCCGTCAAGTATCTCTTCTGCAACGTCTCTGTAGGCATCCATCACGTAAGAGATGCCGGATACCTTTGCGGCTTCCTCTGTGAGTGCCATGAGGTCCTTGCGTGAGAGTGTTGGAAGGCTGAACCTTCTTGAGCCTGCCATGAGCTGCTGCAGTCCTACCTTTGTCTTCTCGGCATAGGAATAAATACCGATAGCTCCAAGCGGGATCTGTTCTATTTCGTTTCCATAGCGCTCTGCAAGTTCCTCGTAGTGTACGAAGATCTCTTCCGGCCTGTGTCCGAATTCGGAAACCGTCTTTGGAAGGTCATCTTCAGCCAGCCACTTGCCGATGTTCTTACCTACCATACCAGGGATCATGAGTCCGCGACCCATGCATACTGCCTTGAAGTAAGGTGCACCCATTGCAAGTACCTTGTAGATACCATCTTCACTTGAGAATCCGCCTGCCATTGCAAGGTCAGGTACTCTCTTGCCCTTTGCTTTCAGTTTTTCCGCAAACTCGTAAACAAGTGACTGGAGATAGAACGTAGGAGTTCCCCATTCTTCCATCATTGGCCATGGGCTCATACCGGTACCTCCGGGAGCACCGTCGTATGTCAACAGGTCGATCTTTGCATCTGAGCTGTATTTTATGGCCATTGCGGTCTCTGCCATGGAGTAGGCGCCTGTCTTCAGGGTGATTCTCTTAAATCCGAGGTCCCTGAGCCTGTCGCACTCTGCGTGGAAGCCTTCCTCGGTGACAAAGCCAAGCCTTGAGTGTCTCTCAAACTCCCTGATAGCACCCATCTTGAATGCTTCCTGGACTGATGCAAGCTCCGGGTCAGGGGTCACGATGTAGCCTCTTTTCTTGAGCTCGATAGCGCGGTCGAGGTCCCTTACCTTGATCTCTCCGCCGATGCACTTTGCACCCTGTCCCCATTTCAGCTCGATAGTGTCCATCTCATGCTTACTGGAAAGGTATTCAGCGACGCCGAGGTTTGTGTCCTCAACGTTCATCTGGACAAGCATCTCGCCGTATCCGTCGTAGAATTTCCTGTAAAGCTCGATCCTGCGATCCATTTCAGGGGATTCGGTTACAAGGCCGTCGCTTCCTCTCTTAAGTTCAGGGTCGACGCCACATACGTTCTCACCACAGACGATGGTGATACCCGAAATAGCTGCACCAATCGCGAAGTGCTCCCAGTTCTTCCTTGCGATGTCGGTTGAACCGAGTGCTCCGGTGAAGATAGGTACTTTCATTTTTACCTTTTTATCCCAACCATATTCGGTTTCAGTACTGACGTTAGGGAATCTTGCGGTTTCCGGACCTGGTACCATGCCCTCAGGCATACCTATAGCTCCGACAGCATATCCCTGGATATTGATGTGGGAATAATCAAGGGGGTAGTTTTTATCGGCACCGGCTGTTACCTCTCCAAAAGGTCCTGGGTAGAGAACTTCACGTCCTCTGAAAGAAGATTTAAAAATTTCACAGTTTCCGCGGCATCCGTCCACACAACGTGTACAGATACCTGACATTGGTACGACGCTCTTTGACCTGTTAAAGGTCCTTGTAGCTTCATTTGCATTTGGTTGCCTAAGATTGACCATTCGTGTTCACTTCCTCTATTTTACAGTACTATTTTTTCAGGCCGGTCTTCCTACTTCCGACCTGTTCTTAACCGTATGGTAGCAATAGTAGGCTATCGGTTGGCTCTTGCTTATATTTATATTTTCCTATTTTCTCTACTTTTCCGGGTATTAAATACTTCATCCGACAGCCGGTTTCCGGTGTGGATTTATATTAATTGTGATGGATGTCGGAAACCGGCTAACTATGGCTATATATATTTTATTGTTGTTTACATGTGTGTATCTTCTTTGTATATTTCTACGGACATTCGTTAAACCATATATTGCATTATAAAGCACAGTTCCCGCAACAAATTCTGTTCATGGCAATGAAAGGAAGCAGTTTTTCCATTCAGCAAAATATGTGGGCCGTGTCTGCCTGATGGCTGAAATGATAACCGGGTTCAATTTAAATAGTATCTGACTTTTATTCCGTTCATGATCCAGGACATATTGATTCCTTTCCTGCTGGTAGGGTTTGCTGAGCTGGGTGATAAGACCCAACTTGCAGTGCTCATTCTGTCTACGAAGACCAGGCAGTATCTCTCATTGCTTGCAGGTGTGATGCTGGCTTTCATCGTGACGGATGGACTGGCCATCCTTCTTGGAAGTTTCATTACTGAGATAGTTCCAATGGACTACGTACGCATTGGCGCTGGACTGATATTCATTCTGTTTGGTGTGCTAACCCTGGTAAAACGTGAGAAGGAAGACGAAGAGGATTCCTACGAATTGAAAAGTCCTTTTATGTCTGGATTTGGTTTGATCCTTGTTGCCGAGATGGGAGACAAAACCCAGCTTGCTTCTGCTTTGTTTGCCACTCAGTATAATCCCTTGTTCGTCTTTATCGGCGTGATCATGTCACTGTTTGTCCTCTCTGCCACTGCGGTCTTTCTGGGCAAGTTCATCATGGGGAGGATCAACAAAAGGACAATCTCTCTGGTTGCAGGTATTTTGTTCATCCTGATCGGCGTTTCATTCCTCCTATAGGTGAGAATGGCTGGACAGTGGCATTCAAATCTGAAACAACATTAATAAACGATTAGCTAATATGTTGAAAAGGGAGGTTTTAACATAGTCCATATAATGAGATGTCGTGATCTTGGATTCAATGATGATTTTATTGTTGTAGACAACGACCCTGCAAAAGTGAAAGAAAAAATGCGTGAACATATACTGGATAAGCACAAGGATGAATTTGAGCAACTTTCTGATTTCCATAAGGATGAAATAATGTCAAAAATGGATTTCCTGCTGACCCGCGGCTGTGGCTGTGGCGTTCTGAAGCTCTGATATTTTTGTTCTACTTTTCTGTCTTTTTTATCCTATGCCTGGCAAGGATGTAAAAACCTGCCATAAAGGGTGGAAGGGCAATTAATACGGCTTTGCTCAGAGAATCTATCTTCAGAAAACCACCGTCTTCTGAATGCATGTGCCATGAGGCCGGTCCTGATACAAATTCTGCAAACATTATCAGGAGAAGGGCCATGAGCAGAATTACGCCTGTCAGGAGATATCGGTTATACCGCATTTAGTACCACTCTTCTTTCTCGTTGATTCTGCTACTTAATATATTTTGTGAATTTATTTCTTTGATTGCAGTTAGTATTATAGTTTTTTCCCTCTATTTGTAAAGTAAAGAAAAGGAATGCTATGCAAAACCAAAACAAAAAAGTGAAGATGGAATATTTCAGGCTGCCGTGTCAAATACCATTTTAAGGTCAAGGATGATCGACATGTTCTGACCAATTTATTTTGTATGCTCTAATTTATGTTGCTACCCTTTTCTGCGAAACATATATCTAAGATGCAGGCAGAAATACAACTTCGTTTCATGAGAGAGGAAGGACGGCTGCCGGGCCGAAAGGCCTGAGGAAAGTCTCCCCACCATTTAAACACACGAGTGCCTGTAAAGGGCACCGGGCGAGAGTCCGGGCAGTTGCATTGCAACTCATGCAGTTCTTCTGCATGCTGGCACAGAAACGATACCGCGCCATGTTAATGCTGTGATGCCGGAAGGCTGAGGTCGCATGGACTGCGGATGGAACGGCGAATCCTCGTGGGTGCAAGTCGGAAAAAGGATTGGTCTTTGATCATCCTGGTTATATGACGCTTAGCCGAATGCCGTCAATGCAGCTTTTCGGAGCGCATCTCCTGCCAGGCGGGATGATGTATTGCATTAACAGAAGGGAGCTTACTCTCCTCACTCATATCACATTTTTCATGAGCTGCCTTTTAACAGCCATCGGGGTCTGAAATTCAAAAGTAACCATTTAAGATATTGCTTATAGCTCAGCCTGAAAGCTACAACCTCAAGGAACTGGTCGATGACAACTTCTTCCTTTGTGAATACATTGAACGTAATCCCTGGGAAATTATGCATGATCCTTGCGAAAATGAGCGAGTATCTGAGATGCTCTCCGAATTCCGCATCACATCTCTTCTCATATTTTTCAAGTTGCGCGACATTTGCACTGGGAGTGGAGCTCATGATCTCTGATATTACTTCTGCTGCGATCTGTCCGGACTTTATCGCATAGGCCAGTCCCTCGCCCGTAAATGCATCCACAAAACCCGCAGCATCTCCGCAGAGCAAGACTCTTCGATCTACCAGCTTTCGTTTATAGCCACCGCATGGGATGACATGACCTTTAAGTTTATACTTCCCCTTGAATCCGTTTTCGTCAAGAAAATCCTTTATGGCATTATTCGGGTCAGGTAAAAGGCTTGCAAGTCCTCCTATTCCTACGGAGTAGTAGTTGTCATGAGGGAATATCCAGCCATAACCCATGCCTGCAACGCCAAAACGCAGTTCCACGCTGTCTCGTATGTATCTGTCAATAGCCGCATTGTCCTCTTCAACTTCAGTGACAATGCAGACACCATACTCTTTTTTGTTATCCTTTCGACGGACTATGTTTTTCAAAGAACCCTGTGAACCCGTTGCAAGGATCACGAATCTGGATTCGTATGTCGATCCGTTCGTCTTTACAGTAACATGATCACCGTCATTTGAAAGTGAAGTCACTTTCTCACCATGGGCAATCTCTATTCCTGTCTCCTGTGCCTTCCCAAGCAGGAAATTATCAAGCTTGCTTCGTGTCACGATTACTGATATGCGATAATCTTTGGAACGTTCAATCACCTGGTCACCAAAACAGATCCTGCCTCCATAGACTTCCTTTTCAATTATTTCTTCGGGTATCTCAAAGTCAAGGTAGGAAACTGCATGGTCCGAAAGGGCACCACCGCATGGTTTATACCGTGGGAACTCTTCTTTCTCTAGCAGGAGGGTTTTCAATCCTGCTTTTCCCGCAATCCTTCCTGCTGCCGAGCCCGAGGGACCTCCGCCTACAATGATCAGGTCATACATCTGTTTCACCGATTAAAAAACATTCTATTTACATCAAACATTTCCAGTGTCTCGGTAACTTTGCTGTATTCAACTTCGGTATTGAAGCATCCGTCGTTTAGCATGGGAATGCCATATGTGACAATATTCTTTCCTTTCAGCCCCATCATTACCTTATTTAGCTCATAGTCACAGGCAATCAAAAGAGCGCCTTCGTATTTTCCCTCTTTGATTATGTGTTTTACAAAGGAAGAGCCTGTAACAATATAGAGCCTGTAACCATATCTCTCTGCATCCTCTTTTAGTTTTGTGAATACGCATTTTCCGCAGGAGACGCATTGTATCCCTGCCTTGGTAGAGGATGCGGGACATTCAAGGAAACGCATGCAGTGTGGGGCTATTATCATACGTTTTTTCGTTTTTGCAAAATCGTTCCTGTGAGCAATATTCTTCAGGGAGACCATCCATTTGTCAAGTTTCCTGGTGTCCGATAATTTGAAGAAAAAGAACTTGAGGGGAAGATAGAAAAAGTCGAGAACTTCTACAAAAAAACCAGAAAGTAACACCTCTCTTTTAAGGCTCATCCTGCTGGCGGCCAGGGAGATGCTTGCCAGCAGAACGGATACGATTGACAGAATGATTATAGCTTCACCGAGAATTCTATACATCACATTCCTCCATCTTTCGGATCACATCATCTACGTTGACTCTTGTGTCAAAGCATCCGTCCTGGATCAATGCCACTCCCTGCACTACCATGAATGGTGAAGCTCCCTGCATGGACTCTGTGAGTTCCGGATAGCAGGCTACACCGATACAGCTAGCAGGCCTTTGTGTTTTAATGATCTTTTTCACGAAACTGCCACCCGGGATTACATATACTTCAAAGTTATGTTCTTTTGCAGCTTCATGGATCCTGCTGATGTCACAAAGTCCGCACATTTTACACTCATACCCTTTAATGGGATCACAACGTGCCTTGCAATTCGGGTGGCGCATACATTGTGGCAGGAATATGGCACGTTTGCCTTTTGTCTTCTTGAATTTATCAACCATCACGGCATTGCGGACTTCGACCAGTATCTCATCCACAATTGCATCATTTATGAAGAAGATCCTGCATATCAGTTTTGCAGGTCCGTAGAAAAGATAAAGCATGAAAAGGATGAAATTCGGAAATAATATCTTATGCTTCTTATAACTGTAGGCGCCCAGTGTGAGTGCCAGCAGTATTCCTGCTATTACCAGTATAGCGATAACGATAAATACTTTCCCAAGAAAATCATAAGGTATCGGCATGAGCACATAAGACTAGGTATCAAAGGTATATCTACATTATCTCTAAAAAGTTAGAAATGGCAAAGTGAATATCACTCTGCCTGTGTCTCTAAGGTTGATTCTCACTCTGGTGCATCGCTGAGGTCAATTCCCATTGCTTCAGCAGCAAGTACTACAACGTCCTCAACTTCAAGTTCCTTTGCGCCAATGGCGTCCCTTCCATCACTGAGATTTCTCTTACAGAATGGGCAGGCACTTGAAAGAAGGTCTGCGTTAGTTGCAAGTGCATCTTCGACACGTGTTGAAGCGACACCCAGTGCAAGGTCTGGAATTCCTGCTTTTACACCACCGCCTGCTCCACAGCAGCGCTGGTTCTCTTCGATCCTTTCCATCTCAACGAACTCGATTCCGGGAATAGCTTCAAGAACGGCTCTTGGTGGCTCAAAAACACCAACGTGACGTCCAAGGTGGCATGGGTCGTGATATGTGACCTTCTTGTCAATGGACTTCTCCCATTTGATCTCTCCCTTTTCGATAAGATCCTGCAGGTACTGTGTTATGTGCATTACCTTGAACGGGAGTTCCTTTCCTGTGAGTCTTGGCCAGTCAATGAGTGATGCCCTGAAACAACCTGCACATGCATAGAGTACTATCTTTGCACCCTTTGCCTTGATGTTGTCAATGTTCTTCTGGGCGTTGACCTTTGCAGTGTCGTTGATGAAGTACTGGCCTGTCCTGATAAGTGCTGAACCACAGCAGATCTCGTCTTCGCCAAGCATTGTGAACTTGATCCCAAGCTTGTTGAGCAGTCGTGTTGTTGCAAGTGCAAGTTTTCTCTGCTTGAGTTCTGCGGTACATCCTCCGAAGTAGAGGATCTCAGCCTTGTCCTCGACCTTTATGTCCTCGGGGAACCAGTTGATCCTGTTCACGTTGTCTTCCATGTAGGGATTCTTATACTCTCCGATGAGTTTGAGGAAAGCACCCTGCTTACCGAAAGGACCGGTTCCGCGCTTTACAAGGTTTGCACGCATGGATTCCCAGAGTTCGACTGTGTTGATTGCAGATTCACAGACAGTTGCACACATTCCGCATGTGGTACAACCATATACGTCGTTCTTGAACTCCTCGATCTCTTCTTCCGATATCTCCTTTGGTCCGAAGAGCCTGGCTCTTAGACCATAGGACTTGTTCATGAATTCTCTCCACCTGAGGATCTTGTCCCTTGGTGCAAGGCCCGGCTTCTGTCCGGACGCGTCGTAGGTTGGACACCAGTTCACACACTCGCCACAGCGGCTGCATGAATCAAGTTCCATTAACTGAACAGCTGTTAGGTTCTCTGTATTAATTGTAGGTTCGCGCTTAGCCATTATTATTCTCCTCCTTTGTTTGCAAGGAGTGCAAGCGGTATTGCTATCATATGTATGTATTTACTGAATGGGATGTATGCAATACAGAACAGCAGTGAGATCACCACGTGGAACAGTGCTGCTGGTGGTGCATACTCGAAGTGGAGGCCCATGCCCCATAATGTACCGTTCCTTATTCCATCTGCAACGAATCCGGTAACAGTTATCACTGTAAGTCCGATAAGAAGAATTGAATCGTATGCAATGGTAGCTTCTCTGACCTTTGCAACGAACAATCTCCTGTAGATCGCTATGATAATTCCTGTAAGCAGGATGTAACTGAAAATGTCATTTGGTAAGGAAAGTAATTCTCTGAAATACTCCGGGTTAAGTATTGCGGGAAGTTCGTGAACTCCTGCAGCCACAGCCACCATGTGGATCATTTCCACAAGGAACATAGCAAGTGACATTGCAAAAAGAACCATCCATCCAACGAATATTGTGAAATGCATGAACCATCTGAGAGGGCTTCTTCTTAAGATCCTTCTCTGGAAGAGGATATCAAGGAAGAACGTCTCCAGTACCGATTGATTGTGCACGTGTGCATGCTCGCTCATCTGGTATGCAAGCATTTTCGGGAATGCGAAGATGCTGCCTGAAGGTTCAAGCCCGTAACCGGTGGAACCCATGCCCCATTTTTTCAGATTTATATACATTCCGATAAGGAAAATACCAATTGACAGGTTAGCCATTATCATAACCTGTACGAAAGTAAGCCTCAAGGCATCAGAGACGCCAGCAAAGTACTCCATACTCATTTTTACCTTTCTCCTGATATATCATCATAAAATATAATTATCATCTTAAAGAATCAAAATCCATTTTTACTTATAAGTAACCGCTTTGGTTTGCATGATTGTAGTATCGATATTATTTAAAGATTTGCATCGTTGATATCTGCATCGGGAGGCTGATTGTTCAAAAAGGTTTTTAGGTGATAAGTTCCTACTTGGTAAGTTAAATAATATGCTCCGGTCTAGTATGTCTACAACCCGGACCAATAAGTGCTTTCAAAAGTGCTTTAAGCTGATGTCCCGTAAGAACACTTCAGGAACATGCCCATGGATCTTAAAGTAGTGCTCGTTGAACCCCTGTATCAGGGAAATGTCGGTTCTGTGGCCCGTGCGATGAAGAACTTCGGCTTTTCCGATCTTGTGCTTGTAAATCCCTGCAAGATCGAAGTGGAGGCAAGGGCAATGTCCTCTCATGCATGGGACCTGCTTGAGAATGCGACGGTCGTATCCTCGCTTTCAGATGCCATAGATGATTCCAGCATAGTTATTGGAACTACGGGTGTATCTGGTCTGAGATTTGATGAGCATCTGAGGGTCCCTGCATATTCTCCGCGCAGGGTAAAGGTATGCCTCTCAGGGACCGATGGCAAGGTGGCAGTGCTTTTTGGCCGGGAGGACCAGGGTTTCAGCAGGGATGAACTCAAACTTTGTGATATGATCATGACAATACCCACATCAGAGGTCTATCCTGTAATGAACCTCTCACATGCAGTTGCAGTAGTGCTCTATGAGATGAGCGATATGGTCACAGCAGAGCCTCCTCTTGCAGATGCATTTGATGTGCGCTTGCTGCATACTCATATTGCCGAAGTCCTGGATGATATTAACTATCCTGAACACAAAAAGGAAAAAACCGGGCTAATGCTGAAGAGGATATTCGGACGGGCCTGCCTGCTTGATAGGGAAGTTCAAACCATGAGGGGGATATTGAGGAGAATACAACGGAATCTTCGCTAAAAATACTTGACACTTAATCATGTTTCGAAATATTCATATTGTTTTAAGTGCATCTTGCATACCCGGCTGGGTAGATATATCATAATTCCGCAACTAGATTCTGCGTAAATTCTTGTGTAAAACATGACTGAAGGTAAGTGGGACGAAAAGTTCAGGACTTTTCTAAAAAAATATTACTGGGATAACATTCTCCAGCTTGCAAACAACTATCCTGACCAGCGTAGTCTGTATGTCGATTTTTCTGATCTTGAGATATTTGACAGGGAACTCGCGGATGAGCTCTTATTTCATCCGGATGAGGTGATCCCGTCAGCTGACAATGCGCTTCAGGAGATCGATCTTCCTGTAGAGAAATCACTTGATGATGCAAAGGTACGTTTCGTAAAGATACCCAACAAGATCCCGAATCGTGATCTAAGGAGCAAGCATCTTCTGCAACTGGTCGCTATCGATGGTATGATACGCAAGGCAACCGAGGTACGTCCGAAGATCCTCAATGCTGCTTTCAAGTGCATGCGTTGTGAGCATATAACCATGATACCCCAGACAGAGCTCAAGTTCGTGGAGCCTGTGGAGTGTGAGGAAGAGTCCTGTGGAAGGAAAGGACCTTTCAAGATAATGATCAACCAGTCACTTTTCATCGATGCCCAGAAACTGCAGGTGCAGGAATCGCCTGAGAACCTTAAAGGTGGTTCCCAACCGCAGAGCCTTGATGTTGATGTAGAGGATGACCTTGCAGGGATTGTAAAACCAGGTGACCGTGTGGTGATCAATGGTGTGCTTCGCTCTCACCAGAGGACAACCAGGGAGGGTAAATCTCCGTTCTATGACCTGGTATTGCACGCCAATTCCATTGAATACGTTGACCAGGAATTCGATGAACTTGAACTCTCAGCAGAGGATGAGGAGAATATCCTGGCGTTAAGCAGCAATCCAGAGATATACCATAAGGTGATCAAGTCCATAGCTCCTTCGATATACGGTTATGAGGATGTGAAGGAAGCTCTTTCCCTCCAGCTCTTCTCAGGCGTTCCCAAACACCTGCCGGATGGTTCAAGGGTGCGTGGCGATATTCACCTGCTGTTCGTAGGTGATCCGGGTGTTGCAAAGAGCCAGATGCTTCGATACATGGTAAAACTCGCGCCAAGAGGCGTATTCGCATCCGGTAAAAGTGCCTCTTCAAGTGGTCTGACAGCAGCAGCAGTCAGGGATGATCTGGGGGATGGCCGATGGACCCTGGAAGCCGGTGCACTGGTCATGGCTGATATGGGTATTGCAGCAATTGACGAGATGGACAAAATGAGCACCGAGGATAAAAGTGCGCTTCACGAAGCCATGGAACAGCAAACGATCTCGGTTGCAAAGGCAGGTATCATCGCCACACTGAAATCCCGTTGTGCACTCCTTGGGGCTGCGAATCCGAAATACGGACGCTTTGACAGGTATGAAGGCATAGCCCAGCAGATAAACATGCCTCCTGCACTCATGTCCAGGTTCGACATGATCTTCGTGCTTCTGGATACGCCCAACGAGGAGATGGACTCCAAGATCGCCAGGCACATTCTCAAGTCACATTATGCGGGTGAGTTATCCGAACAGCGTAAGAACATCCTCTCAAGTGAGGTCACCCAGGAACAGGTCGACGAACATATGGAAGTCGTAAAACCAGATATAGATCCTGAACTGATGCGTAAATATGTCGCATATGCCAGAAGGAACATCTATCCTATAATGGAAAACGATGCGCGTGATCATCTCGTTAAGTTCTACATGGACCTGCGTAAGATGGGTGAAGGCAAGGATTCTCCTGTGCCGGTGACAGCACGTCAACTTGAGGCCCTGGTAAGGCTTGCCGAGGCAAGTGCCAGGTTGAGATTAAGTAATGTGGCAACTCTTGATGATGCAAAGAGGACTACCAGGATAGTATATTCATGCCTGAAACAGGTAGGTATCGACCCCGACACTGGGGTGCTGGACGTAGATATCATAGCTTCCGGCACTACAAAGAGTCAGAGGGATAGAATAAAGATAATTAAAGAAATAATAAAAATGGTTGGTGAGAAGCATCCCGGAGGAAAAGCTCCCCTGGAGGAAGTCTATGCTGAAGCACAGGCACAGCAGGTTGACAGGCAGCATGCAGAAGATCTTATCTCTAAAATGCGCCGTTCCGGTGATCTGCTCAAGCCAGATAAAGACCATGTAAAAGTAATATAATTGATGTGATTCGATGTATCTTAAAATACATAGATCCGGTGATAGTGTGATCGTCGCCGTGTGCGACAGAGAACTTATCGGAAAGGCCCTTAAAGAAGGCAATATCAGTGTAACCATCTCAGAGGACTTCTATAAGGGTGACCTGGTATCGGAGGAAGAGGTCAGGGACACGTTGTCCAGGGCCGGAAATATAAATATCTTCGGGGAAAGGTCCGTATCCTGCGCCATAGATTGTGGTGTCGTGGATAAAAGCGGTGTAAGATTTATCAATGGGGTGGCGCATGCCCAGGTTTTTAGAATTTAGATGCTGTGAGGTTTATCTATGAGTGATGATACCCAGGATGGAAGTGTTGTGGATATAACTACATATGAGAAGCAAGAACTCCTTGACAAGGTCATTGGCAAACATAAGCGTTTGTTAGATGAGTACACGTCAGAGCTAGGTGGGATCGAGAGCAAGGTGGGGTTTTTGAACTCCGCCATAAACTCTTCCAAGCAGAAAAAGGAACAGATGGATAGCAAGATCGATATCCTTACTGAGAAAAGACAGTTGTTCTACCACCAGGCGGAGAAGCAGCTGGATGAACTTAAGGAATTATCCGGAGGCGATTCTGCATTCCAGAAGGGATTAAGGGATGTCTCTGAGGACCTGTCGAAGGCAAAAACATCTCTTCCTCCCGAAGAGGAAAAGAAGTTTGCAAACTCTATCCTTGAGAAGTTGTCTTCACTTGCTGCAGGTGACTCCGGTACAAAGGATGCTGTGAACTTGGTCAAAGCAAAAGTGAACGATGCTATTGCTTCCAGCATGGAACTGTCTTCAATAAGGAACTCGGATGAGGATTTCGATAAAGAGAAAGCAGACTCTGAAAAAGAGCTGGAAGAGCTAAGTCCCAGGCACAAATGGCTGGAAAACCGTATAAGCAGTCACAAGGAGGCACTTGCGTACTGGGAAAAACTGTCATCAGGGCAGCAGGATGAGGTGAAAGCATGACCGATGATATTTCAACGATGTCAGAAAAAGAGTTGAAGAACAAGGTCAACGAACTGAGGACCCAGATAGGTCATCATGACAGAGAGTTAAAATCCATTTACAGGGAATTAAAACTCCATCGCACCAATATGGATGAGCTCAAGGCAAAACGCGATGAATTGAATTCTAAAGTAAAGGTACTTGTGAAACAGGCCCGTGAAGTCAAGTCCAAAAGGGATGCTTTCAACGAGAAGATATCTTCTCTCAAAGGCTCAAGGAATGAGATCGAAGACAAGAAGCGTCAGTATTCTTCCGAGATCAATGAGCTGAAAAGCAAGCGTGACGATCTGAACAACCTTTCAAAGGGAAGCGTGGAAACGCTTTCAAAGTCATATGTGGCCGACCTTGATATCTTTGTGAACGCTGATATCCCCTTAAAGCATGAGATCGATCTCTTTGAGAGACTCGTTGCAATGAAGGAGCGTATGGATGCAGCTTTTGATGCGAACAAGGTCCACCAGAAACTTGTGGAAGCCTATGAGAGTTCAAAGGAAGTTTTTGAAACCCATGTGGATGTTGGCAGTGAGATACACGAACTTGCGGAACAGTCACAGAAGTATCATCTTGAGATGATAGACCTTTACAAACAGGTGGATGAGATACGTAAGGACGCGGATCTTGCACATTCCGAGATCACTTCAAAGTTCACTGTCACAGCACCTATCAGGGAAAAGATAGATCCTCTCAAGGCCAGGATATCCCAGCTAAGAGAAGAACTGGATGTTTATCTGGGGAAGCTCAACGATATCAATCTTGAGAAAGATGAGAAAAAGCAGGAAGAGCATCTGGTGGTTGCCAAAGAAAAGCTGGACAAGAATGCAAGATTAAGCCTTGAAGACCTTAAGGTCCTGATGGAAAAAGGGAACCTCAAGTTCTGAAGGGCGTTCCCATCACTTTTTATTCTTACTTTTTTTACCGATAAAATAAGTCAGTGTTGTAACTGTGGAAAGCGTCAGCAGTGTTCTAAAACCCGGTATGGATTGATTAGTCTCATCTTCCTGAATATCTGATTCGTTGTCGTCCGGTTGCTCGCCTTCTGTATTATCCTGTGTTTCAGGCTCCGGGAGTTCCGGGTCAAGATACTGATAGACGGGCGTGAATGTTATCAGTTCACCGGTGGGACTTGAATAGATGGTGTCGAGTGTAATATTCAATATTTCCCTGTTATGGGAATATGTCAGAGTTTCACCTTCTCCCAGTATCCCTTCATGTAGTATTTCCCCATTAAGTGAAAGCACCACCCATACCCTGTCACTTGTCGGGTTAACACTTTTCAGTTTCAGTTGATATCCCTGATCGAAGTTCCATGTTTCACCGGTGGTCAGAAATATGCCGGTCCCGTTCAGAAGCATTTCGTCCCCGGCGCACATGGATACGGGCAGGAAGGAGAACAAAAAAACTACCAGAACTACAGTAATTATGATATCTCTGTGATCCTTTAACCTTTTTTCCATATTCGGACCTTTATTTGCTATATCTGCAGCGTCCTGCAATGATCTCCTCTGTGACGTTGTTCCCGGTCTTGACCAGAAGAGCTCCTTTGTCAGTGATTCCCACAGCTTTTCCCTCGATGATCCTTGTTGGCGTTGTGACAGTTACATTCTTGCCGATTGTATCCGAAACGGATATCCATTCACTGACGATGTTTGAGAACTGCTGGGTCTTGAACTTGATGTACTGCTGTTCAAGTTCGAAAAGCAGATCCTTCATGAAAGACACCCTGTCAATAGGTTCTCCCAGTTCAGCTTCCAGGCTTGTCGTGTTCTCTTTGATTTCCTCTCTGAAATCATTCAGTCTGACATTTGCGTTGATGCCTATTCCCAGAATGACATGATCGATCCTTTCAACCTCCGCATCAACTTCGGTAAGTATTCCGCTGACCTTTTTGCCCTTTATCAGCACGTCGTTCGGCCATTTGTTGCGGGCATCCACGCCCAGTTTACGCATCGATCCGGATACCGCCAGGCCTGCAACCAGTGTCAACTTGGCTGCGTATTCAAGAGGTATGGAGGGTTTCAATATCACAGAGAAGCATATTCCTCCCGGAAGTGACTGCCATTCACTGCCCATGCGCCCACGCCCTTTTTTCTGGGTTTCCGCGATAACTATCGTACCCGCGGGATATTTGTCTGCGATCTCTTTTGCAACGCTGTTAGTGGATTCGACCTCGTCGTAGTAAAGGATCTCCTTTCCGATCAGACTTGTTTCAAGGCCGATTCTTATCTGTTCAGGGTAAAGCCTATCTGGTGAGGACCTGAGTGTGTATCCTACTTTAGGTGAGGACTGTATGTCGTAACCGTCCTTCCTGATCTCCTTGATGTATTTCCAGACCATTGCACGGCTTATGCCAAGTCTTGATCCAATTTCCTGGCCGGATACTGGTTTACTCCCTGAGCTCTTAAGTATTCTGATTATCTCGGTTTTATTACCATTCACAGCTATCCCACCAGTGTGTATTAGTTCCCACACTATAATACTACTCACAGATTAATTATTTTTTCTGTTTCTCTGCTGCCGCCATGTATGAACCGACAGCTGCGGTGATAGCTGCAACTTTCTGCTCCCTGTTGTCAAGTGCAGATGCTAATGTGGCACCCTTTGCCGAATCTTCTTCAACGACCTTCTTTACATCCTCGATGATATTGTATTCATCGATGAAGTGAGTGGTCAGTTTACCTTCCCTGAAGGCCTGATTTCTCAGAACCGCCTTGTGGAACGGGATGTTCGTAGTTACTCCGACGACCACATACTCATAGAGTGCGCGTTTCATACGGTCAATGGCCTCTTCCCTGGTCTGTCCCCATGCACAGAGTTTCGAGATCATTGAATCATAATAAGGTGATATCGTGTATCCCATGTGTACGCCGCTGTCAACGCGTATGCCGGGACCTCCGGCAGAGCGGTATCTTCTGATCTTACCCGGGGAGGGTGCAAAATCATTGAGGGGATCCTCTGCATTGATACGGCATTCTATTGCCCATCCTCTGTAGGCTATATCTTCCTGTTTGAACGGGAGCTTTTCGCCGTATGCTATGCGCAACTGCTGTTTTGCAAGGTCTATACCGGTTATCATTTCGGTAATGGTGTGCTCGACCTGCAGTCTGGTGTTGACCTCAAGGAAGTAGTAATTTCCTTTTGAATAGAGGAACTCAACTGTTCCGGCGTTCTCGTACCCTATGGCTTTGGCGGCTTTGACCGCGGTCTCACCCATCTCCTTGCGAAGTTCCGGTGTCATCACGGGGGACGGTGCTTCCTCTATCAGCTTTTGGTGACGGCGCTGTATAGAACATTCCCTTTCCATAACATAGACGACATCGCCGTATTTGTCAGCAAGTATCTGGAACTCGATGTGTCTTGGTTCCTCCACATATTTCTCGATGAAAACAGTGGGGTCGCCAAAGGCCGATGCAGCAACGGACTGGATCGAATGAAGGGCTGCCTTGAACCCTTCTTTGGAATGGACTATCTTCATGCCGATCCCGCCACCACCGGCGGACGCCTTGATAATTACCGGATATCCGATGGAATCTGCCATTTCGATGGCTTCTTCCTCGGTTGATATGGCTCCCTCAGTTCCCGGAACTACAGGAACGCCTGCCTTTATCATTGCATTCCTTGCTGCGATCTTGCTTCCCATCTGCTCAATTGCTTTGCTTGAAGGCCCGATAAAGATTATTCCGGCATCTTCGCACTTTCTTGCAAAGGTGCTGTTCTCAGAAAGGAAGCCATAACCAGGATGTATGCCTTCTGCTCCGCTTTCCAGGGCCACCTCTATTATCCTGTCCATATTCAGGTAGCTCTGGCTTGAAGGTGCAGGGCCGATGTAATAAGCTTCATCCGCATACTTTGCGAAGAGGGCGTTCTTATCTGCTTCCGAGTATACGGCTACGGTCTGGATCCCTAACTCCCTACATGCACGCATCGCCCTTATCGCGATCTCGCCACGGTTTGCAACAAGTACTTTTTTGAACATGATAATTCCTCTAGTCGATGCTCATGAGTACACAACCGGAGGTTACAGCATCACCTTCTGCGACAAATATCTCTTTCACGATACCGCCATGTGGTGCATGAATGGAATTTTCCATTTTCATGGCCTCTATCACACAGACGGTGTCACCTTCGCTGATCTGCTCTCCTACATTGACCTTGATGGACAGGATCATTCCCTGCATGTGGCTGGTGACTGCCCCTGAAACTGATTCTGCAGTGATCTCTTCCCTGGCTTCCTCTATTTTCACTGCTCCACCAACAGGGTTGACCTTGACATTGAATATCTCTCCGTCGACCTCTACCTTGAACTCTGTATGTACTACGTTAGTATTTGTAGAAGCACATGGATGCTGCTGTGTGCTGACCGGTACAAGCTCCTCCTCTTTTGCCTCTCCCTTGAGGAAAGCAGGTGCGATTGCCGGATAAAGGATGTATGTGAGTATGTCCTCTTCCTTCTTCACAAGTCCCATCTCTTCAGCTTCCTTCTTCATTTTCTCGTATTCAGGTTCCAGAAGGTCTGCCGGCCTGCAGCTGATTGGTTCCTCATTTCCTATTATCTTCCCGACGATAGCATCATCGATTTTCTGGGGAGGCCTGCCGTAAAGGCCGCGCACGTAGTCCTTCACTTCTCTGGGAATGACCTTGTATCTCTCTCCCATGAGGACGTTCAGTACGGCCTGGGTGCCCACTATCTGGCTTGTCGGTGTGACAAGGGGTGGGTATCCAAGTTCAGCTCTCACCCTTGGCATCTCTGCAAGCACGTCATTATATTTATCAAGCGCATTCTGTTCCTTGAGCTGGGAAACAAGATTGGACAGCATGCCTCCGGGTATCTGGTAGAGCAGCACGTTGGTGTCGATCTGCTCTGATATCGGGTTAAGGATGCACCTGTACTCTTCCTTGAGCTCCTTGAAATATTCGGAAACCTCTGCTATCAGTTCAAGGTCCAGTCCGGTTGCACGCTTTGTCCCGGCAAGTGCAGCAACGATGGATTCGGTAGGCGGCTGGGAAGTGCCCCATGCAAAGGGGGAAAGTGCAGTGTCAAGTACATCAACGCCTGCCCTGCATGCGGCTGTATAGCTCATCGGCGCCATGCCTGATGTGCAGTGGCAGTGCAGGTCCACCGGAAGGTTGACCTCTGCCTTCAGGGCTTTCACAAGGTCGTATGCCTGCTGTGGCGAGATGAGTCCTGCCATGTCCTTTATGCACAGAGAGTCACATTCGAGCTCGGCAAGTCCTTTTGCCAGCTCAACATACTTGTCGATCGTGTGCACCGGGCTGATGGTGTAGCATATCGTTCCCTGGACATGTGCACCTTCCTTTTTCGCTACGGTTATTGCTTTTTCCATGTTGCGGATATCGTTGACCGCATCAAAGACCCTGAAGATGTCGATGCCGTTCTCATAGGCCTTCTTGACGAACTTCTCCACAACATCATCAGAATAATGCCTGTAACCCACCAGGTTCTGTCCCCTCAGGAGCATCTGGGCTGGGGTGTTCTTCATGTGTTTTTTTAGTTCTTTCAACCTTTCCCATGGGTCTTCGTTCAGATACCTTATGGAACTATCAAATGTAGCACCACCCCACATCTCAAGTGAAAAATATCCTATCTCATCCAGTTTGTCGACCACTGGAAGCATGTTACGGGTGCGCATACGGGTTGCAATAAGGGACTGATGCGCATCTCGAAGAATGGTTTCAGTTATTCTTACTTTCATGGGAATCCTCCGGGAAGTGATTATCTATCAGTGTTAATATGATATTAATCACTATGAATAATTACTATGAATAATTTTTATAGGCCATCTGGCATCAAGTCTCAGATGGATTTCTATCCTATATATCACGTTCTTTTATGTAGTTTCTGGTAAGTGCTTATATATTCTCTGGAATACCTTCTCTGTGTCCCAATTATGGAAAAAGATCGTTGAAAGCTCATTGTTTTCTGGCCTGCACCAATAAAAATGAATAAATACAAAAAAGAAACCTATCTTTCATCCAGAGTGAAATTCTCCATGTAATACTTTTTGCCGTCCATTTCCACTTCAGTTACCTTTCTTATTATGGGAAGCGTCTTACCATCGGATTTTGCCAGTATGAAGTTCGATCTGCAGGTCTTGCTGTCCTTATCACAAAGGAAGTCCTTGAAAGGCCTTCCAATGACCTCTACTTTTGTGTACCCCATTGTATGCAGCCATTCGTTGCTCACTTCCAGCAGGATGCCTTCTTTTGACATGAATGGAGTATAGTTACATGAGTATATGTTCATATGTTGCATATTATGATGACTTTGCTGCAGATAGGTGCGGATTCACTTTCCCTGTTTTGTCGTGGATTTCACCATGACCGCATCTCTGAAATCGAGTCTATACTTCAATAATTGATGCGGGTTCTTTAACTTTCACACAGTCATTATATAAATTTTAATATATGCATAAATTTATATAAGAAATATATCTATATATTTGTCAGGTAAGTTTGTTGAACACGTCGCACAATTATTGTGCAATTATGTCTCACCAAAAAATCTGTGGAAATTGAGTGAAGGATGGATTCAAGATGCTGGGAATTAATGATAAACTGAAAAATGAGATCATTAGCGTTATCAATGCTGTGAGTACCGGTGATTCGAGTGTGCGTATGTCTCCCAAGTCAGGCTCGCTGGATGCCAGGGTAGTGGAATCAGTCAACGGGGTCCTGGATAATTATCTACGTCTGGAGAACGAACTGGCCGAAAGAAAGAGGCAGGATAATGAAAATATCCGAACGGAACTCAGAAATAAGGAGTTGACCACGGAAGTTCTCAAGCTTGTTAATTCGGCGATCGAAGGGCAACTTGATTCCAGGGCTTCGCTGGATGGTTTTGAAGGTGAGGCGAAAAATCTCCTGGAAGGTATCAACAGTCTCCTTGACGCTTTGATAAATCCTCTCACCGTTTCTGCAGAATACATCGACCGTATTTCCAAGGGCGAAATCCCCGAAAAGATAACCGACGAATACAAGGGGGATTTCAATGAGATCAAGAACAATCTCAATATGTGTATCGACGCCATCAATGATCTGGTAGATGATGCGGTGCTACTTGCGCAGGCAGGCATCGAAGGTCGTCTCGATACGCGTGCCGATGCTTCGAGACACCAGGGAGACTTCCGAAAGGTCGTGGAAGGAGTTAACGGATGCCTTGATGCTGTCATCGGGCCCCTGAACGTTGCCGCAGAATATATCGAACGCATCTCCAAAGGTGATATTCCTGCAAAGATTTCCGAGAGTTATAACGGGGATTTCAATGAGATCAAGAATAACCTGAACATATGCATCGATTCCCTGAACGCTCTTCTCCGGGAAGCTGAAACACTTACGGATGCGGCAATAGATGGTAAACTTACTGCTCGTGCGAACGCAGACAAATTCAGCGGTGACTATGCGGCTCTCGTACAGGGAATGAACGATGTTGTCGGCACACTGGTAGGTCACATCGGCAATATGCCCGTTCCCTGTATGATCATCGACCGAGAGTATAATATTAACTACGTGAACGGAAAAGCTGCGGAGTTTGCAGGCCTTGATCCCGAAACAATGATCGGGACCAAATGTTTTGATCATTACAATACGAATGTGTGCCGGACGGATAATTGTGTATGTACACGTTCGATGATCACCAGGCAGATAGAATATGGCGAGGCGGTATCTCACATTGGGGACGAAAACATATACGCCTCCTGCAGTGGTGTGCCTCTGAAAGACCGCAGCGGAGGAGTCATAGGTTCTCTGGAGGTCTTCGTGGATCAGACCGAAGTGAAAACCGCCATGGAGGATGCAAGGTCCAAGGTGGAGCTGCTCAACAATATTCCCACACCTGTCATGGCAGTTGAAAAAGACTTCAGCATTATGTTCATGAATCCTGCGGGTGCAGCCGCCGTAGGGAAAACGGTAGAAGGATGCATGGGCAAGAAATGTTATGAGCTTTTCAACACTCCCCACTGTAAGACCGAGGACTGTCAGGTTGCAAAAGCCATGCAAACCGGAAAGGTGTGTTCGGGGGACACAACGGCAAGCCTGCCTTCCGGTGAACTTCCTATACGGTACACGGGTACCGCCCTGAAGGATGCTGCCGGGAACATTGTGGGTGGCCTGGAGTATGTCCAGGATATAACGACCGAGGTAACCGTGACCGCTGAAATAGTCAAACTGACGGATGCCGCAATCAACGGAAGACTGGATGCCAGGGCGGATGAGAGCCTGTTCTACGGCAACTGCCTGGAAATTGCTACCGGGGTGAACAAAACACTTGATGCTTTCATCGGGCCTCTGAATGTTGCCGCGGAGTATATCGACCGTATCTCCAAGGGTGAGATACCGGAGATGATCACTGATGACTATAAAGGCGACTTTAACGAGATCAAGAACAACCTAAATCACTGCATAACCGGTCTCGGGTCTCTCACTGAATGCAATATGATACTGCAGAACATTGCGGTCAATGATTTTACAGTGAAGGCCAGCAATAATTACCGGGGAATCTTCAGCGAGCTGGCTGAAAAGGCAAATGAGGTACTGGAACATCTCGTGGTAGTTCAGACCACTGCCCAGCAGGTAGCAGAGGGTGATCTCCAGATGCTGGCTGTTTACAAGCGGATCGGGCAAAGGTCGGAAAATGACCAGTTCATGCCTGCGTTCATCAAAATGATGGAGAATATCGAGGGTCTGGTCACTGCGTTCGTGGAACTCGGTGAAGCAACTTCGGCAGGCAAACTCGATCACAGGGCAGACTCCTCCCGGTTCGAAGGTAAGTACTATGATGCCTCGTTTACGGCAAACGCAGCATC
>JAWSUM010000016.1:0-37683 GCA_033549165.1 Methanolobus sp. | reverse complement strand
GGGATCCGTTTACTCCTTCTTCGGGCTCATACAGCTGATCATCGGATCATCAAAAGCCTTATTCGGCTTTTCGGCACCTGAGAACCTTGGGAGATTCATAACCGAGGTATTGTTCATCCCGCCTGACGCAATTGGCGGATTTGTGCTCATACTGATCGGGAGCGTATTCATTTATGGTTTCGTGGAAATGCATTCAGGCAAAGAGGAAGGGATTGCCTACGTATATGTGGGGATACTTCTCTCACTTATATTTGCAGGGATATATATGCTGGCGGCTTTCGGAAACATCCTGGAAGCCTATATCCTGAAGAATGAGGCCTTTGCCGGCTGGTCCATAATTGATGATATCAGACCGGAAATATACCTTGGCGTGATATCTTTATTTGCTTACCTGCAATGGAAAGATGATTTTGACATAGAGACTGATTGAAGCGTGAGCACATGATCAAGGAAATACTGAGATACCTGTACATCGAGAACCTGTCGCCCGCAGAAACAGCACAAAAGATGAACATCAGTTCCGAAAGACTGAAAGAAATGATCCAGACCATGGAACATATGGGCTACGTTAAAACGACATATGATGAGAAAAGTCCTGCATGCCCCGGATGCAGGTCCTGTGGAGGGGCGTCAACATGCCATACTGTAGATAGTTACATGCCAGAGAGAAGGATCATCCTTACAGAAAAAGGGCAGAGAATGTGCAATAAGATGGACCATTGAGCATAAAGAAGATGTGAAGGACAAGAACACTTGATTTATTAAACCTTCGCTGCTAGATTCAGTGGTACTGCTATTTTCTAGTAATTCCATAAGTACTACAATCAATTTAAATAGTACTGCATATAGACATCAGTACCATAACATATATTTTTAAGTTAGGACTCAGTACTAATGTTATAACTTTAAAAAATACTTCAAGGGATTCATATGAGAACAGGAGTTGCAATCGATCTAGGAACCAGTGGTATAAGAGCACAGAAGATAGACCTTGACAGCGGGGAAATAAAGAAGACGGTGATAACCCTTCGCAACCCGCTTCCAGGGGCAAACGTTATGGACCACCTTGATTTTGCCATCACGTATGGTCTGGAACGTGCTCACGGCCTCCACGTGAATGCTGTAAGAAAAGTCATTGAGGCACTGGGAGTAGAAGCTGAGGATCTGCAGAGAATGGCCATCTGTGGGAATCCGATCCAGCTTTCCATTTTTCAGGGAATCCCCATAGACGATCTTGCATACGCAGGTGAAAGAAAGAAGGAAAAACTCAACATCAAGGAGCAGAACAGGGATGCACGGATCGTGGACTGTTCCGAGGTCACAGGTCTTGAAGTGTACCCGAATGCTAAGCTGGTAGTACCGCCTGCCATCAGACACGAGGTGGGTGCCGACGCCCTTGCACTTATCATCAAGTCAGGATTCCTTGATACTAAAGAAACTGCGATTGCTACTGATTACGGAACAAATGCAGAGATGGCATTGATCCATGAAGGGACGATCTATACAGGTTCCGCTGCTGCAGGCCCTGCCCTGGAGGGACAGCAGATAAAACACGGCAAACTGGCGTCGCCGTTCGTAATCTCAGATGTCGAGTTCGAGAATGATAACATACGCAATTACGTCCTTGATGCTGAGATGAACACTGTTAAGGGGAAACTGATCAACCCAAATAACGGAGACGTAGTCGAGGATGATACCATCAAAGCAACCGGAATTACAGGAACAGGTGTAATAGCGATCATTGATGCCGGTATGAAAAATGGCATCATAGAACTTCCAAAGATAAACACACCGGACCACATCTTGTACCTGCAGGATAAGGTGAAGTTCTTTGAGAACGATGTCCAGGAAGCAGGACTGGCTATCGGCGCCATCCGCGCCGGACACCTTGCACTCTGTAATGCTGCAGGTATAGAGGTAGCTGATGTAAAGAAAGCATATATGTCAGGTGCCGCGGGAACCTATATGGATGCGGTCAAGGCTCACCAGATCGGCATGGTACCTTACAATGTTGAAGAGGTCATACAGATAGGCAACACTTCACTGCTGGTTGCAAGAGAGGTGCTGCTCTCAGAGGACAGGCTCTGGGAACTTCAGGAAATTGCATCCAGGATCGTGAGCAACCACGTCATGTTCGCGACAGACCAGGGATTCAAGGAAGCGTATATACAGGAGATATCTTACTGGACAGAGGGAATGCCCTTTAAGATGCTCAAGAAGTTCCTTAAGAAGAAGGGACTTCCTCAGATAGATCTGCCGGAGGGCACCACAAAGGTAGACAAGCGCGTGGAGAGAGATATCCCCGTGCTCGGAGAGGAAGGGCTTGATGTGCTTGAACAGGTCGGTACCTACCTTACTATGAAGATAGACTGTCCTGAATGTCAGAAATGCGCCAAGGTCTGTCCCACAGATGCCCTCACCATTGATGATGAAGGACTTGTGATGATAAGGTCGGACCTTTGTGACGGGGCGAATTGTAAGAGATGCATCAATGCATGCCCGAAAGATAAATTCAAGTGGGAGAACCTGGAAGTCATGGAGATCGCAGAGTAATCCCCATACTTTTTTGAAGAAACGAAAAAGAAGGCTATATCATGAAAGTATTAGTGATAGGTGGATTCTTAGGAAGTGGTAAAACCTCCACCATCTTAAGACTGGGAAGAGAGTTCAGTAATGCGGGCAAGAGAGTCGCCATCATAGTCAATGAGATAGGCGAGGTGGGCATAGACGGAGACGTGATCTCCAAGTACGGACTCCAGACCACAGAGCTTACCAGCGGATGCATCTGCTGTTCATTGAAGGTCAACATGAAGACGACAATTACCCTGTTGACCAAAGATTATGCTCCCGAGATATTGCTGATCGAACCTACAGGCATCGCTTTCCCGCAGATTATCAAGAACGAGATCAACCTGATGGACCTGAAAGATGTGTCCATCCAGCCTCTCGTGACCCTTATTGATGGAAGCAGGTTCAAGCAACTCATGAAGGAAGTAAAGAACTTCGCCATGAGACAGATAATAGATGCAGAGATACTTGGAATAAATAAGGTGGACCTTGTGGAAGAGATACGGATACCCATTATTGAGGCCTCGGTCCAGCAATTGAACCCAAAGGCAAAGGTCATCCTGCTCTCCACTAAGCATGAGGATGAACACTGGCATAACTTTGTAAGACTTACACTCGGTGAGGAAGCAGATGAGTTGATACGGGATGCGGAGACCACGGAACTCAAGACCACAAGTGCTGACATACAGGTGCTTGACAAGGAAACCGGATTGCCTATCGAAATGACCATGAACTCGATCGAGGCATCAGGTGTCACTAGTTATGCCACCGAGTACAGCATCGCAAATATTGATACGGCTTCGGCCAGATCTGTTGCCCAGGAGATAATGGAGAGCATAAAATCAGGTGTTATGAAGCACAGTCCTGAATTCGTAGGGCATATCAAGCTATTCGCGGAATCTGACACGGACACGGTAAAAGTGAACCTGACAGCCTTTGACAAAGACGTGACAATAGAAATAATTGAATCCATCAATGCAGGAGCATCGCGCTTGAAGATACTGTCCGCAGTTTCAAATATCGGTCATGATGAGCTTGTGAGCATTGTACAGGGTACTATTGAAAGAAAACTACAGGAAAAGGATATTGTCTTTTCCCATAAGATTCCGAGTCATGGTCATGAAAAGGATCATCACAACCACTGAAACCATACAGTAAACAAATACGCGGTTCTCCTTATTTCAAGGAGATGTTTTTCTATTTTTCACACGGTCTAATGCAGGTTTCTGCCTCATGGACAATTATACTGATATCATGAAACGTTATCGTAAGTTGTGAGTCGCTCGTAAAAATTAGTTATATATAAAAATAACGCTCGCACTATTTTGGAAGAGATGCTGTCCCAACTTCAAGCATCCCAAGATATGTCGACTCAAATCTTCCATTACTTAAATCAAACGGTCAACAACAGATTAGACCCTCACAACTTCATATATATTTGAAGGAAATACTGTTAACTGCTGAATATAATAAATACAGAATAAAATAAAGGAGTGCATTTTTGTCAGCCATCATAGTCAATTTTATTTATAAGACGGAGGGTTTTGTTAAAGCAAACTTTATTTAAAACAATTAAATTTGTATTGAAAAATCATTTTATTTAAGATTGACCCTTCTCCAGCCAGACATAAAAAATATAAATGTGTTTAATACTAAGAAATATAAACTGTCAGAGACTCACTGTTAAAATATAATACCTTAGTAGACAATGATTTCCAAAAAAAATAGATATCAGAAGAGGCCTTCAGAAATATATTATTGACATGTATTTGAACTCTATTATAAAATATTAAAACCGCTAGGTTTATATATCTGCCTAGATTAAGTGCTTGTGTGGAAATATGAAGTTGGCTAAAGGTTAAGGATGCTTGTCAGATTGTGGAGATCTTTCATTGCACCGCATGTACCGTTAGCTAATGGAAATCCATTCGCTGCTAAATCGTTGTTTTTTTGCGATGAAGTAGCACAGATCAATCTAGATACTAAGGAGGTAGAATAGATGGATATAGACCCAAGCAAAATATTAGTAAGGTACAATGTTGCTAGAGAAAAAGCTCAGACACCTGAGCAGTTGGCAGCTGAGATGTACCCAAGTGCAGAACCAGCAAAGACAATTTCCGCTGCAATCTTTGAAGGAGAAGAGGATGACGTAATCGAAGGTCTCGAGAAGGCAATCGAGGGTGGAGCAGACCCAATAGCTCTTATCGACGACGTCCTTATGCCAGGAATGAAGATCGTCACAGACTTATATGACCAGGGTGTCATCTTCCTGCCAAACGTTATGATGTCAGCAGATGCAATGCTCGAAGGTATCGAATTCTGTAAAGAACAGGGCGGAACCGCACCAAAGCCAAAAGGCAAGATTGTCTGCCACGTAGCAGAAGGTGACGTACACGACATCGGTAAGACCATCGTAGCAGCACTCCTCAGAGCAGCAGGATACGATGTAGTCGACCTCGGCCGTGATGTACCAGTCGATGAAGTCATCGCAGCAGTAAAGAAGGAAAGCCCAATGATGCTTACCGGAACAGCATTGATGACAACAACAATGTACGCATTCAAGGAAGTCAACGACAGGCTTCTCGAAGCAGGTATCAAAGTACCATTCCAGTGTGGTGGCGGAGCTGTAAACCAGGACTTCGTTACACAGTACGAACTTGGAGTATATGGTGAAGAAGCAGCAGATGCACCAAAGATGGCAGACGCAATACTGGCAGGCAAAGGCCTTGCACAGTTGAAGGACATCTTCCACAAACACTAAGAGGTGACAGAAATGGTTAAAAGATACACATCAATGGCATACAAAGCTGCTGACGACATGATCTTCGGTAAGTCAGTCTACCCTGTAAAGGCAGAACTCGGATTAGAAGTAGGTGCTGGATACGTAACTGCAGAAGTTAACTACGCACCAAGGCCTGAAGCCGGTGTCTCCAAGGAGAAACTCGTTTCAGAATACCGCAGGCTCACAACCGACATTATGGCAAGAGCTGTACAGGTTGGTTTCCCAGCAGTCTCACTCGAAACAGAGCACGTAGAGCAGATGACCAACAACCCAGACTGGGGAGGAGAAGTTGCTCACGTACAGAAGACAATCCTTGAAGAGTACCACGAAGAATACGGAATAAAATGTGGTCTCAGGCACACACCTGGTGACATCCGTGAAGACCGTGATCTCCTTGCACTGATCGGCAAGAAGTACGACACCCTTATGGAGTCATTCGAAGCTGTCGCAGAAGGCGGCGCTGACTTCCTGTCCATCGAAACAATGGGCGGAAAGGAAATTCTCGACTACGCAATCCTCAGGAATGACATTCCTGGTCTCGTATATGCAATTGGCTGCCTCGGCTCAATTGACATGACCATGATCTGGGAAGACATCAGGAAGATCGCAGACAAGAAGGGAAGAATTGCAGCTGGTGACACAGACTGTGCACAGGCAAACACTGCAATGTTCATTGCAGGTGGTCTCCTCGACAAGAACCTTGCACACACCATTGCAATCATTGCAAGAGCAATCTCCGCACCAAGGACACTCGCAGGATATGAAGCAGGTGCCCAGGGTCCAGGTAAGGACTGTGGATACGAGAACACAATCGTAAAGTCCATCACCGGATGTCCAATTGCTCAGGAAGGAAAGACATCAACCTGTGCTCACTCTGACGTAATGGGTAACCTTGTCATGCAGTGCTGTGACCTGTGGTCAAACGAGTCCGTAGAATACCACGGTGAATTCGGTGGTACATCTGTCCAGTGCTGGTCAGAGACCCTTAACTACGATGCAGCAATGCTCAACGTAGCAACCGAGACAGGAAACGCAAAGATGCTTCGTGACATCCTTGTAATGTCTGACAAGTACAGAGACCCACAGGGATATGTCCTTGCATACGACAACGCATACAAGGTAGGACAGGCAATCGTAAAGGACGGAGACGACCTTTACCTCCGTGCAAAGAACGCAGCAGTAGCCTGTGTAGACATCCTCAATGCAGCTGACTCCAAGAAGCTCGTCATGTCCAAGTTCGAAATCAACGCACTTGCAGATGCAAAGGCAGCACTCGACGCAATGACCGACGAAGCCGACACCTTCATGAGCGACAGTCTCGAGAAGTACAAGGCAGAAGTTGCAGTCTTCAGACCAGACGCAAACTACAAGTTCTAAATCTAGAACTTGTTCCTTTTTTCTTTTTTTTCAAGACTTATTCTTTTACTCATATTGTTTCTTTGTACCACTTGGAAAGTTAAAAGTGCAAAAAAGTAGAAGTTGAATATAATATTTTTGAACTATTATTTTCTTAGATTCTTGGGATAGCCGATTCCTACTACCATTAATTTGGTTTCCACAGGGTCATGTTTCCAATCTTCTGGAGAGAATGTTTTAAGAGTGGTTTTTATCTCAAGGTTATCCTTGCTGACTCCACATTCACCCATATAATCCACTACCATTTTATTACCAAGCTCTTTTGAAAAAGCAACTGCTTCACTATAGGTTCTGAATTCCTCCCTTCCAATCGGTGAAAAGCACAGGTAGCCCGCATCTGGATCAGCGACAGAGAGAGGCCTTATGAAGAATTCAATCCTTTTAATCCCTTTACCAAAAAGTGCACCTGCAGCATTTCCAACCTCTGCATGATCAGGGACAATGATCTCAGCATCGATCACCTTAGCAAGCTCTTCGCTCAGAGCACTCACCGGCCCCCCCAGCAAGACTACAGGAACATCCATTTTGAATCTTGCAGGAAACTGGCCATCGACTATCCTTTCAATGCCTGACCTATCCACACCCTGGAGGACAAATGACATTAGATCAAAGGCCATGTTCTTTGCAACCATACTCTTGACCCTGGAGCAGAAATCAAGTTTATCCATCTTATTCATACGTGCAAGTTTTTCAGCCCCGATAATCGATGCCTCTGTTTCCCACTGAGTATAGTCTCCCAGTACATGCAATGCATCCGTAGGCGTAAAACCAACTGGCTGGATCAACCTTTTATGTATAAGGGAATCAAGAACAATACTTGAAGGATATCTTGTTGAAACGGATGAGATCTCATCCAGAGACATTGGTTCATTGTCGATTGCCTCCAATACAGCAGCTTCGGGCTCATCCAGATCGAACTCCTTAAAACCGGACCTCATGAAGAATTTGGTCGGCTGTATGTTCCTGTCAAGTGCATGTCTTGGGGGAATAACACATTTTTTCAGTTTTTCCAGGAAATCCGGATACCGAACAGCAGCTACGCACAAAGGAATTACCCTTCTGGGCCCGATGAACAGTTTCGTGGAACGCGTCCATACATGACTATCCCCACCCATAGCCGAGGTTTCCATCCTTGTTGCCCGAACCCTTGTCCTCCAGCCGCCGACCATTGCACCGGCATCGGTCAGCTCTGGAACACCTTCATACACAGCCGAAACATCAGTGCTCGTTCCACCTACATCTATGACTGCACATGTATCGCAACCTGAAAGGTAAGATGCACCAACAAGGCTTGCAGCCGGACCTGAAAAGATAGATTCTACAGGTTTTTCCAGAGCATCCTTAAGTCCGACAACAGTACCATCACACTTCAGCATCAGCAATTTCGCATTGATATTCCTCCTTTCAACTTCCTCCATCACGGACTTGATGAAGTGGTCAGAAATTGGTAATAACTGTGCATTCAAGGCTGCAGTCACAGCCCGTTCATATGCTCCCAGCTCCTGGGAAAGTTCATGTCCACAGACCACAGGCATCCCCGTTAATTCATGAACGATTTCACGTATCGTATTTTCATGTTCAGGATTGCGAATACTGAAAAATGAAGAGACTGCGAAGGCTGCGACATCGTTTTTCACCTTTCTGGCAAAGTCCTTGACCTTTTCGATCTCCAGAGAAACTGCCTCCTCCCCATTGAAATTGTGACCTCCTTCAACCAGAATAATATGCTTGGCTGGGAAAGTACCCTCTAGGGGATGATCGCCTACAAGAATAAGTGCTATCGGACTGCCAGTACCTTCCAGCACAGTATTAGTGGCAAGAGTTGTCGAAACCGATACGAGACTTACTTTTTCAAGGTACTTTTGTTCAAGATTATCAATAGCATTTCTGATACCAGTAATCAGATCAGGATAAGTGGTGAGCGCTTTACTGGAACTTATAATAGAGCCATCAGAATCTCTGACCAGTATAGCATCCGTATATGTACCGCCTGCATCGATCCCAAGACTGAATTGCATGATAGAAACTCCTTTTAAAAATATTGACGCCTTAATCTCATTTGCATAAAAAAGCGTGCTTTATGTTTTTATGTATAACTGTAGATTTAGGTTCTATTAAAAATTTATGGATCAATGAATCAACCAATGTTAATTAATCATTCAAATCAAACAGAATAAGCAGGAAAGCTAAGTAAATGATTCCGAGAGCAAAAAGAAAAGAATTACATGGCATAGTTGGAAACTATGTCATGCAGCTATTGAAATTTATGCGTAGTATTCGTCTCTTGCTGCAACCATTGCTTTGAGGTTTGCAACCGGTGTGTCTGGTGCAATACCACAGCCTGGTGCAAGTACATCGACGCCGTCGTCAAGAGCCTTCTTTGCGGCTTCCTTGACCTTTGCTTCATCGCCTGCAAGAAGAACGAACGGGCTTGAAACATTACCACAGATCGTGACCTTACCGGCAACCCTTGCCTTTGCGCCTGCAAGATCCTTGACCTTCTCTTCGATACTGATGGATTCGAAGTGGCAGTCTGCCATCATTTCAATGATTGGGGAAACGTCACCACAAACGTGAAGGATCATTGGGCCGTTGACACCGTCAGCGAATCTCTGGAGTACTGGCTTGAGGACCTTGTCGAAGGAGTCAGGAGACATAAGATCCGGGGAGGCTACTGGGTCTGGTACACTGATTACATCTGCGCCTGCATCGAGAAGAGCGTTTGCATATTCAATGCATGCATCACATGCAAAGTCAAGGATGGTCTGGAAGTCTTCAGGTGCCTTGATGGACCATTTCATGAACTTCTTTACACTTGCGAGGTCAGATGCGAGGGTTACTGGACCCTCCATACCGGCAATTACTGGAATTTCGCCTGCTGCCTTTTCCTTCAGGATCTTCATTGCTTCAAGTACTGCTGGAATCCTGCCCTGTTCAAGGAGGTTCTCTGGCATCTTAAGGTCATCGACACCCTTTGGGTATGGGTGGTCTGTTACGGAAGGCTGCCTGTTCTTTGTACCCATATTGACTTCACAGCCCATTGCTTCTGCGAGTACAGTAAGACAGTAAGGAGCCCTTACACCCTCAAGACCACATTCTGTGTATGATGCATATGCGAGATCTGCCATCTTCTGTGCATCGCTGTGTGCTTCTGGCCATGCAGCACCGGTCTTGTCCATAAGCTCAACAATTGCAGTCTGTGTTACAGACAGAACAGGAACTTTGTCGACTTCTTCACCTTTTAACGCTTTCAAAAACCTTTCTTTCATGTTCATAATGAATCCTTCTCTTTAGAGTAGATTTTAATCACCTTGATTTACGTAGCATCAGATATAAAACTATTGGATTGAAGCTGCTTTTCCAGATTAGTCAGGCAGAATGTTCAGTAAGATAAGACGTTTTTATAAATAGAAATTTCATATAAATTATGCATTTTTATGCTGTACATGCTTAAAAGAGCATAAAGATTTGATTAAAAAAACTCTTTTTCCAACGAAATTCCAGATGAATTTGCAGTCAAAACATTCCGTTAAAACTCTAAAGTGTGAAGTCAACCCCAGAATCTCTTATTCTTTGCATAATTTCTTTCTGCAACCAGTATATCTCTATAGAATGCCTCTTCATCATGCCTCATCTTCTGTATCACACGTGTTGCCATCTCAGGACCAACCCCCCTGCTGGCAAGTGCTATTACAGCCTGTTTCCCATGTGTCATCACGATATTGGAATTCCTGTAGACCCTCCTCACACGTTTGAGGTCCTCCTCCGAACTTAGCTTATCCTGCTTCTGCACGAGTTTCACCTCATCCTCCTCCCAGGGTTTCAGTGAAGCTATCATCTTCGAATCACAGACCGGGCAGATGATCTCATCCGGAACATTCTTTACCTGTCTCCTTGATATCCACTTCTTGCAATGCACACAGAAAAGTATCACCCTGTCATTCATTATCCTATCCTTAAGGGCCATTACTATGGACCTGTCAGCCTTTTCAGGTGCAACAAGATCCCTCTTCATGGAAAAACCTGCTCTTCCTATAGGAGTAGAGGGGCTGATGATAAGGACTATTTTTTCGGAATATATATCCATAAAGAGCTCTGACGCTTTTCTCACATCAAGCATCGTATGGAATATCTCCCTTATGACCTCGTCATACATGGCCGTCCCGCGATATATCTCAAGCAGTTTCTTCATGCTTATGCGGTCATAATCGATATCCTTGCTCAGAGCACCGAACTTCCTGGCAACGTGTACCATTTTCCACTTCATAAGAGAGGTGTTCTTCAGGGTCATCTCTATAATAGGCTCGATATGTTCAGGCTGTATATCACGTATCAGCTGCTCGATCTCACGAGCCTTTATCCTCCGCGGAAGCTGCAGTCGTATCCTGTACGGGTCGATCTCCTGGGAAACACTGCTGCCATATCTTGCAGCAAGCAACGATGTCAGGACCTTTGCAAAGGTCTCATTGGTATTGTGACCAAAGCACGCATTGATGAGTACAGCATCATCATCGTTCTCAATGACAATGGTCTGTGCGTCAGGAACAGGATAGCCACCTGAGACCTGCTCCCGTATAAGAGCTACCAGTTCCAAGGCTCCGTTTAGATCAACCGGGTAATCGTTCGTGAGCCGGGTAACTATTCTGTCATCTTCCCACCCTTCAAGAATCCTGTCTGCAATCGCTCTCCGGATAGACCCTACTTCCCCGGCAACCTCAAAAGGCACAGGTATCTCCTCACCGACCCAGCTCGGGATCTCTCCTATGCCCCGAACAGGCTCCACCTTTATTCTGTCACGGTCGCTGTTCATCTCAAGAACCCTCCACATATCGCCTTTGGTAATGAAAACAGCCCCAGGAGTTACAAAATTGATGACAAAGGCCTCATCCAGCACGCCTACGGTCCTTCCTGTAACTATATCGAATATCTCATACTTTTTCTCATCGGGGATCATGGAAAGGTTATCATAATAATACTGCCAGCTTTTCCTCCTGCGTGAGATCACATCAGAACCTTCCTCATTCCACACCATCCTGTAATCATTTACCTGGTCCACTACCTTTTTGAAAACCTCTGATCTCAGGTCCTTGAAAGGATAGGCACGCTTAAAGATGGAAAACATCCTGTCTATCCCAATCTCACCAAAATCAAGGACCAGGCCAGATATCTGATTAGCGACCACATCAAGGGAATTCATATGCGGGTCGATATCCTCCACCTTACCGTCGAGCGCAAGTTTGCATATGGCCATGCTCTCTGCCACATCATCCACCCCCATTGCCAGAATGGTACCTCTGGAAACCTCGTGTATCCTGTGACCCGCACGGCCCACACGTTGCAGAAGCCTTGAAACCTGCCTCGGGGAACCATACTGCACTACATGGTCCACGTTACCTATATCGATTCCAAGCTCCATGGAAGATGTGCAGATAAGACCCCGGAGGTCGCCGTTCTTGAAAGATTCCTCAGCCTCTATCCTGGAATCCACCGAAAGGGAACCATGGTGTACGCCGATAGGCAGCTCAAGCATCTTGAAACCGGATGCAAGGGCTTCCGCACTCTGCCTTGTATTTACGAATATGAGTGTCGAGACATTATCTTCAACAATTTCCCGTATATACCTCAGGTGAGCTGCAAACTCAGCATCGGAACCAATCTTTTTGGCAAGCTCAAGGTCCCCTTCATTAGGAGAAGGAGTAATCACCTTGAACTCCAGAAGTTTCAGCAGGGATACGACCACAACCGAAACATCCCTTTCAGTCCCCGCCAGGAACTTCGCAACCTCTTCAGGATTGCCGACAGTGGCTGAAAGTCCTATCCTCTGGAACTCACCCGCAAGTTCCACAAGCCTTTCCAGTCCTACTGCAAGCTGAGTACCCCTTTTTGATGATGCCATCTCGTGTATCTCGTCCACTACCACATGTGTCACGTACTCCAGGTTCTTTCGCAGACGTGAGCCAGTGAACATAGCCTGGAGGGTCTCAGGAGTGGTTATCAGGAGATCAGGGGGCTTACGTGATTGTTTCTGCCTCTCATACTGGGAAGTGTCACCGTGGCGTACCTGGACATCGATTCCCAGTTCGGCCCCCCACCACCGGATACGGGAAAGCATATCGCGGTTCAGTGCACGAAGTGGTGTGATATAAAGAGCGGAAATACCGACCCTCTGCTCCTTACTTTTCGAAAGGATGGCATCAAATATCGGAAGGACGGCAGATTCAGTCTTGCCGGAACCGGTAGGAGCTACCAGAAAAGTATGTTCACCCTGGAGTATATGTGGAAAAACCTTTTCCTGTGGTTCCGTGGGAGCCGCAAAACCCTGTTTTCCCAGGGCTTCCCGTATCCTTGGATCAAAAGAGTCAAAGATGTTCCCAAACCTCATTTTTTAGCACCTTTTTTCCTGCCTTTACTAGTACCCTTTCTATTACCTTTTACATGGAACCTGCTCTCTTCCATCCTGCGGATATGCTTCAGCGCCCCGAGCGATGTCCCGTCGAGCAGGTAGACCTGCGCATCATCAATGTCCACGGCCCCGGAGGAGAACATGGGACCGAGCAGGTCATCATGCAGAGATTCGTTGAATGCGACCCCTCCACAGAGCTCATTGAACGATGGGACGATTACAAGTTCAGGACCTTTCCATTTACCCTTACCGGCCTTCAGGTCCAGACCCCTGAAGTGTCCCTGAAGTATGTCAGGTTTTAGTTTTGTCCTTATCCAGCTTTGCTCAGTTATGGAGTAACCCAGGGAATCGGTCAGGCGTATTGTGGGATGGTTATGAGCAGTAATTATATACTCTGCAAAAAGCAGGTCCGGATCAGGCCAGGTATGACCATGGAAATACCCGATTCCTTCTATTATCGAACCTCTGACCGGGTGTATCCTGATATCTGCTCTTTTCGGGACCAGATACTCGATACCTCCATCATGATTCCCAGGGAAGATATCTATTTGTGCATGCTCTGCCAGTGACTCAAGGAAATACGGTATCTCATCTCTCTCCTGCCAGGATATCTGAGGAACGTTGTGTTTTACATCACCCAGCAGGATTATTCTTTCCGGAGATTCCTGCTTTATGTATCCCAGCATACGGTCAAGTCCGTACTGCATACGGCTTGGTATGGAAATACCACTCCTGTAGAGGTCACACTCTATCCCAAGGTGGATATCTGCGACTACAAGAGACTTTGTCTCGTTTTCCACAACAAGAGCGGGTTCATTGATTATCGGTCTCAGTTCTGCTGTCATTTTGTTTAAAAAACATCATTTGTTCTCATTCTCAGCCATCATGTTGACTTTCTCAGATATGAGGTCTATGTGTTATTTAAATCATGCAGCTTCGCTCAGCAAATAAAATGATAAGTATGTGACAGGAAACAGTTAATCCACAATCACAGTTATGTTATGTGCCCTGATGGTCCCGGACCAGTGTGATGATTCTGGCATGATAGTCTTCTTCAATTATCCCCAAATTGCCAAAGACATCCATCTAAATGTGCCTATTCAAATTTAACTTTTGAAGCTATATGAACATTATTATCTAAAGTGATATTATGTCGTTTTTCCGGATTTGTAAAGAAAGCTTAAAGAATGAGCCTGCCATAGAAACTACAATTAAAGAGGACTGAAAATGGAACATGATCTACATGGGGAAAAACTCGAGAATCCCATAGAACAGGCAAGGATTACAGCCGGAATGGATGTTGATTCACTTATCAATGCTATAAACGGATGCGCTTTCGGGGCAGGGAAACTGGCGGATGCCGTGGATATCTACCATGAGATGCTAAGTGGCGGGTCCACAAGCTTTTTCGGTCTTGCGGGAGCCATGGTGCCTGCGGGAATGAGAAACATTGTAACCGATCTTATAAGGGATGGCTATATCGACGTACTGGTGACCACCGGTGCCAACATGGTACACGAAGTTGTTGAGTCAATGGGACTGCACCACTACAAGGGATGTGCGGAGTGTGATGATATCGAGCTTAAACATGAAGAGATCAACAGGATATACGATGTTTATCTCCCTGAGCCCTATTTCATCGATTTCGAGGAAAAGATGCAGGCCATTTTCTCAGATATTGGCGATGACACTATTTCCATAAGAGAGCTCATGACACATATCGGCAAGAACATAGATGATAAGGACTCGATCCTCAAGGCTGCAGCGGACATGAACGTACCAGTCTACTGCCCTGCCATACAGGACTCCATGATAGGGTTGCAGGCCTGGCTCTACAGGCAGAAGAATCCCCTGAAGGTTGATACCTTCGCTGACATGAAGGAGATCATCGACATCTGCTATGAGGCAACAAGACCGGGTGCACTGCTCATTGGAGGCGGTGTCCCGAAGAACTACATCTTCCAGTCCATGCTCATCACTCACCAGGAATTCGAATATGCCATACAGCTGACAATGGACACTCCGGAGACCGGAGGCCTGAGCGGTGCAACACTTGATGAGGCACGCTCATGGGGAAAGGTCAGTGAGACAGCACGCTCCGTAACAGTTCACTCCGACGCCACGATCACATTGCCCATCCTTGTGGCGGCTACAAGGAGCCGATTGAAGAAAGAAGGAACAGAAAGAATGGGATCGATACTTTGAGCTAATATCAGAAGGAGGATTTTTATGGAAAAGAACACCAGACTCATACTCGCACTTGATGTACTGGACAGCGAGGAGGCCATAAGGATATCACGGGCGGTTGCAGGACATATAGATGCGATAAAGATTGGCTACCCCCTTGTACTTGCAAGCGGGCTTGGGATCATAGGGAAGCTGGCAAAATATGCACCCATCATAGCGGATTTCAAGGTTGCGGACATACCGAATACCAACCGCCTGATCTGTGAGCAGGTATTCGATGCAGGCGCGGATGCCGTCATAGTACAGGGGTTCACAGGGCATGACAGCCTCAAGGTCTGCGTAGACCTGGCGAATGAACGCAATAGATCTATTTTCGTTGTTACTGAAATGAGCCACCCCGGTGCACTCGACCTTA
Organism: Methanolobus sp.; assembly: GCA_033549165.1. GTDB lineage: Archaea > Halobacteriota > Methanosarcinia > Methanosarcinales > Methanosarcinaceae > Methanolobus. Next base: position 21,912 of record JAWSUM010000016.1, on the reverse strand, counting down.
TGCAGGGTGCCGGAGAAGCTATCGCAAGGATGGCAGCGAACGGAAAAGCCTCAGGTGTCGTTGCCCCCGCCACCCGGCCGGAGAGGGTAAAAGAGATCAGGAGAATAATAGGCAATGAGCTTACAATAATCTCCCCCGGCGTTGGCGCCCAGGGAGGCAGTGCTTCAGATGCCATCATTGCAGGTGCTGACTGGGTGATCGTGGGGAGAAGCATATACCAGTCCGACGACCCTGCAGGAGCTGCTGCTGAGATTGTCAGGGAAATAGAAGAGCTTGTTAAAATATCCAGATGAAATCAGGAAAAATGTGCCTGTGATGATAAAACATTTCTGATCCGTGATGAACCCTATGAGTTCTGAGGCACATTTATACCACATTGGATGGTCACTTCAATATTTCGATATTCATTTCTACAATCTCAGTGAACACACTGTTCTTTCTTGAATCCTCAAGGGAACTCTGCATATCCTCCAGGGACTTTTTCAGGCTCTGGATATAGACCGACTGTTGCTCGAGCTTTGTGTTCATCCTCTTGATATCCAGATGCTGGCGATGGATGGTCACATGCGTACCGATATCCTTCCTTGTGGTTTCAAGGAGCTCTTCGAGTTCCTTGCGTTTTGATCCCAGTGCAGCGGATGCAGTCTCAAGTTCCTTCTCGAGGCGTTCATTATCCACACGTTCAGACTTTATGTTCTCAAGTTCGGATTCAAGTTCCGTCCTCTGGACATCAACCTCTTTCTGATGTGCCAGCAGGCCCTCTTCCTCGACCTCAAGTTCTTTTCTGCGGGTCTCTAGCCCGGACTGTTTCTCCTTTAAAGCATTTTCAGAGTCTGAAAGGGATTTTCTGAGTTCTTCCAGTTCAGAGCGCTTATCTTCGTAAGACTTCAGATCGGATTCATACTGTACGATGGATTCACTGAGTTTGAGTTCGTTCTCAGAATGTATCCTTAGATTCTCTTCATATTTCTGAAGGTCACTTTCGTAACTTGCAATATTGTTCTCAAACTCAGCAACCTTTCTGCTTAAGTCCCCTGATAATGAATTTATCCTGCATACTTCGAGTTCCAGGAGTTTTCCGGACTCAAATGCTGCAAGTTTTCTTTTTAACAGGGCATATTCCTGTTTTGCCTGTACATCCTTAAGTTCCTCAAGTTCATTTTGCCTCTGCTTGAAAAGTGAATGTTCAGCATCATATCTCGACACGATCTCTGAGAACATGCGCTCATCTTCATCATGCTTTTTGACCTTGTCCTCATAATCCTGCATAGAAGCTTCAAGCTCATTGGCTTTCGGTTTGAGTCTGGAGAATTCAGCATCTACCTGAGCTTTTATTTCCTCGACACCTGAACTCTTTGCCATCAACAGTGCTTCCTCACTTTCAAGTTCCTCCCGGAGTGTCCTGAGGTCAGCACGTTTACGATTCAATTCCTTCAGTTCTGAATAGTACCTGGATTTGACAATCTCTACAGCCCCGGAATAATTCAGACCTTCAAGGTCAAGTGTGGCATCATTACCCGAAGATAACTGCTCTTCAAGCTGCCTTGCCTTTTCCTCAAGATCGGACTTCTTTTCCAGATATGCTCTCATCTCCTCTTCATAAGAGGATATCTGAACGGAAAGTTCGGACCTGTTCTCCTCGAGTTCATTGAGCTGCTTTTCATACTCCACTTTGGATAGTTCAAACTCTTCAACCTGTTTTTCAAGATATGCTTTCTGTTTCTCAAAGGCTGAACGTTTCTCATTGAGGTCATTTACCTCGACTTCAGGGATCAGGTCTTCAACTTTTGAGGCTGCTGATCTGAGCAGGGCGCATTTGCGGTTGAGGTCCTTCTCCTGTCTGGAAAGATCTTCCATCTGTTGTTTTAGATGGTCCTGTTTTTGCCTGTACTCCTCCATTTCCGATTCATATCTTGCCTTCACCCCGGCAAGAACAGTTTCTTTTTCCCTGTACTCCCGAATCTCAGTTTCGTATTTATCCTTCAAGTGCTCAAGATCATATTCAAGCTCTTTGACTATTGGATTTTGCCTTGATGAAACAGCTCCGGAGTGGTCACGTGTGTGTGGAGCCACATGCTCTTGTTCTCTTTCTGCATCGTCATTTTTTACAGGTTTACGGTAGATATTAGGGGTGAAATCCTGTTTCCCTTTATTCGCCTGTTTTTGATCTTTTGACCAGGTCAATGAACTCATAACACCACATCCGAATCTTTATACCAACTTAAATATTCACCTGTGCCCAGAACTCCTGAGGCATCTTTTCAGTAAGTTTCCTGGCACCTTCAGCCACCGCGAAATCAGGATCATCAGCTAAAAAAACCTTACCTCCACCCAACTCTTTTAATTCACTTTCAATGAAAGTGCCAACGTTCTTTATCTTACTGCAACCACCACAAACATAGATATTATTCCTCAATGCTTCCCTGAAATCCGGCTCCGCATCGGATATCATTTTGGTGATCCCGGAAACCACATCAGGTATCACTGATTCACAGGCAAACCTCAGTTCTTCGCTTATTGACGTTTCTTCAAAGGAATCCTCCAGCGGAAGTTCGACCTTACACTGAACATCCAAAAGACCTACATAACCGAAGTTTTCTTTCCACTGCCGTGCCAGGTTCTTCGGAATCCTCGCATCTTCATACTTTTCCTTGATCAGATCAATGAGTTCCTGATCGATGTTCTCCCCTGCAAAGGATATTCTCAGGTGGTCTTCGGCCCCGGGAACATTACCATTGATATGACATATATCCAGCTTACTTGCACCTATATCCACAATAAGGAAGTTCTCCAGGTGACCGATTCCGTATGCCACACAGAATATCTCGTCTGCCACCATGGCGCCTGTGAAAAGATCCCTTGACATTTCCAGTATGGATCTTTTATAGGATGCATCAGCACCTGCGGGAACGCCTATAATTGCATAGCTTTCCCTGGAATCGAGCTCTATCCCGGCACTCTTCAGGGAATGTTGCAACAGGAGTTTAACAGGTTCAGGATTGTTTGTCTTTCCCTGAAGGAGGTCCTTTACAGGTTCTTTTATGTTGAGGTCCGATCGTTCGAGAGCTGCTCTTCCGAAAAGGACATTCTCATTTTCCAGCCTTTGCGGAAACTCTTCTCCTTCATGAGCAATAGTACTATATTCTACAAACTTTGTCCCCGTGTTCGTGCATATTGCTATCGTGTAAGTACCAATATCAATGCCCAGATAAAGTGCCTCTTGCCCATTTACAGGCACTTCACCCTCATTTATCGTTTCTTCTCCATTTTGGACCTGTTCAGAGTCTTTCAAGATAATACCCCGGACCTTTACCTGCCTATATAAGACAAAGTTGTGGTAAATCAGTATTTATGTATTATGAACATGAAACGTGGCCTTATGGCGCTGATAAAAATCATGAACAAAAAAGAACTAATTAAGAACAGACACATGTGACCGTAAGCCAGCCATTTAGAATCATGTACAAAGTCCCTGAAAACAGGGCTATTTATTCATATATATTTTTCCATATGTTTCTTATACAGGATATGAATGATGCCATCCGCAAGTCCGAGTCGTGGAACATGCATTTGATCGATATGTCCCCATTTCATGACTGATAAGTAGATCTTTGATGCAGGTATGATCACATCGGCCCTGTCAGGACGAAGGCCAAGTTTTGTAATACGCTGCTCAAGGGTATGTCCTTTCAGGAATTTATACATCCTTTTGAGTTCCGCATAAGGAAGAGGAGTGCCCTCTTTAATACCGGCCATGATGAATACCTTATTGATATTCCCCCCACTGCCGATTGCCGAAGCTGGCTTGTATTCCTCGGTCACTGACCGGACCCATTTTTTCATCCCGTTCCATTCATCCTTTGAAACAAAACCCTCTAGCATGCGGATGGCCCCTATATTGAATGAACGGTATGCAAGCACTTTTTCCCTGTTGAAAACAATTATTTCGGTACTCCCTCCACCCACATCGACATGCAGATAGGAAGAAGAGTCATCGTCTGCAATTATCTTCTCGATGCGGTTGGAGTAGATTATCTTCGCTTCTTTCCTTCCGCTGATTATATTGAGATCGATCCCGCTCTCCTCTTTTATTCTCCTGATGATATCGTCGCTGTTTTCCGCTTCCCTCATGGCCGATGTGGCACATGCCATATAATCTATCGGCTCGAAGGCATCCATGAGGTATTTAAAAGCTATCATGGTCTTGACAAGCTGCCGGATCTTCTCATCAGAGATATGCCCGTGAACAAAGGCATCGTCCCCAAGTCTTATAGGCATGCGGATCTGGGTTATTTTCTCATAGACCGGTTCAATGCCTTCGGTATCGACCTTTGACAAAAGCAAGCGAACAGCATTGGAACCCACATCTATTGCAGCAAATTTCATTTAGCTTCCTCGTTGGATAATCGTTTTTTGAGGAAGTCATATATATCTTCCTGGGCACGGTAGGACTTCTCACCGCCTTTTTTGTATTGGTTATCCTGCCGGTCGTTGATAATCCTGGCTTTTGTATTATCCAGAAATTGCAGGTTCATGTATTCTGCCAGTTCTTTTTGTATTGACGGGTCATATATGGGTGCTGCAACTTCCACACGCCGGTCCAGGTTCCTTACCATCCAGTCGGCTGAAGAGATGAAATACCTTTCATCGCCATTGTTGCAGAAAATGAAAATACGTGAATGCTCGAGGTATTTGTCAACTATACTCACTACCTCTATGTTCTCACTCCGGTCCTTAACACCAGGTACAAGGGAGCAGATTCCCCTGATTACCATCCTTATCTTTACACCCGATTTGCTGGCATCATACAACTTGTTGATCATTTCGCTATCAACAAGACTGTTCATCTTTGCATGGATATAGGCCGGTTTCCCTGCCCTGGCATTAGCAATCTCATCATCAATGTATTTCTCGAAAGCACTGCGCATCTGAAGGGGTGCAACTACAAGATGCTTATAATCATAGACCTTGTAGTTGTGAGCAAAGAAATCAAATACCCTCTCCACTTCAACTGTCAGATCCTTATTTGTGGTCATCAGCATGTGATCACAATAGAGCTTGGCGGTCGACTCATTGAAATTACCGGTCCCGATACATGAATAATGAACTATATCGCTGCCTTCGTTCCTTGTAATATGGCAGAGTTTTGAATGAACCTTCAGACCCGGTACACCGTCGATTATCCTTGCACCCGCCTCTTCCAGCTTCTGCGTCCAGTAAATATTGGATTCCTCATCGAACCTTGCCTGAAGTTCAATGACGACCGTAACGCTTTTTCCATTCTTTATCGCATTTATGAGTGCATTGATGACATTGGAGTTGCGTGCGACCCTGTAAAGAGTTACCTTTATGCTCGATACATTGGGATCGATAGCGGCTTCCCTTAACAGGTCGATGAAGTAATCAAACGACTGGTAAGGATAATGGAGAAGAATATCTCTTTCCCGTATGGCAGCGAAAATGCTCTTGTGACTCACAAGGTCTTTATGGGGCAAAGGATGCTTCCTTTCATAATAGAACGAATCGGGACCTATTTGCGGGAAGTTCATGAAGTCCTTTGCATTATGATATTTACCGCCAGGGACAAGATTCTCGAATTTCTGTATATCCAGTCTCTTTAGTGTGAAATCAAGCAGGTAATAAGGCATATCCCTGTCGTAAACAAAACGTACAGGCTGACCTTTTTTTCTTTCTTCCAGGCTCTCGGACACCTTCTCAAAGAAACTCTTCGTTACATCATCGTCGATATCCAGTTCAGCATCCCTTGTCAGTTTTATCGTATATGCTCCAATGGAATCATATTCAAAGGTCGAGAATATATCATCAAGTCCAAAACGGATAACATCATCCAGCATTATTACGCATTTCCTGTCATCTGAATCGGGGAGCATGATAAAACGTGGAAGCACATCTGCCGGAACCTCTATCAGAGCAAATTTGGAACCGTTCGGATCCCACTTCTTTCTGACATCGATCAAAAGGTATATGACCTGGTTCTTAAGATACGGGAAATCGGGAATGTCTTTCAGCATTACAGGGATAAGACGAGATCTCACTTTTTCGCGGAAATACGTCTTAAGGAAGGAACTCTGGGCTTCATCGAGATGCACCTCATCAACGATGAAGATGTTCTGCTGTTCCAGTTCCTTTGTCAGTTCGACAAATACCCGGTCAAAATCATCACGAAGTCTCAGTACTATATGGTGTACCTCTTTCATGACCTTTTTCGGGGAAACACTTACCACAGCCTTGGACTTTACCCCCGCATCTATCATACGCTGCAGGGTTCCCACCCTCACGCTGAAAAATTCATCCAGGTTCGAAGAAAATATACCAAGGAACTTAAGACGTTCAAGTAACGGGACCTCCGGATCCTTTGCCTCCTGGAGAACTCTTTCATTGAACGAAAGCCAGCTGACCTCCCTGTTAATGTAATCGTTTACTTCCACGGACATAAAAGTCATCTTTCTTGATCGTAAAAACATTAGGATGCTGTCGTATCTTGGTAAAAGTACGGCAATCCTATTATATAACACTTCATACAGATCCATATGTAGTCATATATAATGCAATATAGTTTTTATAGACGATGCAGACTCAAGATTTTTAATATTCATGGCGTGTAAATACCCGATATTGCCTGTGAGAACCTTACACTGAAATCGGGTTCAATCACCTTTGCCCATGCAGCCGGGAAAGCTTCGAGCAGGTCATGGAGTTCCTGTTCCCTGTATTCAATATAGGCATCAATACCCGGATAATCCTGAAGTCCATTAGACCCTGATGACTTCTTTTTGCCAGTTTCACCCCACCTGCCATATTTTTCGAAGTTTTCCAGAAGTTCAAGTGCAACCACCGTGTCATGCATATCTCCAAGGTTGTCCTGAAGCGCCTTCAGGTCTTTGATCAGATCTTTGGATTCGGAACCCAGTACTTCCCTGAAGAATTCAAGAGTGTAACGCAATATCTTCACATCTATCCTTAGCAGATGGTACTTCTCAAGGGACGGATCAACTACTGCCTCGCCGGATACAAGTTCATCATACGCCCTGACGGTTGCAAATTGTTCATATAAAAGTACCGGCAGTACATCCTTTACTTTCCGTGGAATGGGTTCACCATCTTTTATCGATCTCATTTTCCAGGATTTTTTGTGTGACAGGTAATCCGCAAAGTTCTTTTTGAACTTGTTATACCTGGCATCATCAAGATAGACAAGCATGTTACCACGATTCTTTGCCCTTTCGATTAAAATTGAATCTGCAAGCGGGTCCATTTCCAGTCTTTTTTCAGGAGCCTGTCCTTCAAGATAGTGATCTATCTTCTCAAGGAAAACATCCAGATCGCGCACGGTACCAAGGACCTTTCTCGTGGACCTGATGTTCTTGTAATGTGAGGACATTTCATCCATATCGAGATACCTCTCCAGAACCTCAACTACAGAACGCATACGCATCGCAGCAACTCGCATGTCATGGAGCTCTTCGATATCCTTTCCCACCTTAGTGCCTCTTTCATGCTTGACCATCTCACCAAAGTGGAACATCAGGAGCTTGCGTGCAGCCTCACGCATCGTATCGTCGGCATTAATATTGGTCTTTTTCATAGAAACAAATTCCACAAAAGATGTGACCACCTCAATCTCCTCTCTTGTAGTGATAGCCCCAACATCAGTAATATCGTCCTCTATTTCGGTTTCTTTAGTTTCCATTTTCTCAGATGGATCATTGTGAAATGTATCTTCTGTTCCCATACTACCCTCATAATATTCCAGGCTACCTACGAAACATTCACTGCACTCGAAATGCAGGTCATGATTGTGCTATTTCATTAGCATCTCCTTATATGCCATTCATTCTGACATTGTATCACCATATATGTCTGTAAATAGATAATGCTTCAAGGCGTTCACAATTTCAGGTGCTTCAATTCCCTGAGAGTATTCCTGAGGACCCTATCCTGCATTTTTATCTGACGCATCCTGTTCTTAATCATACGGTTTCTGGATTTTTTGCTTTTGGACTTTGCAAGGCTATTCTTTATAGCCTTGATATTCGAGGCCACTTCAATTTCAACTATTTCCCTGTCCTTCAGTATAGCTTTGACAGGACATACTCTGATACATTTTCCGCAGTTGATGCAAATGTCATTGTTTATAAGCGCCTTCCCCTTTTTCATGGAAATAGCGTCTACCGGGCATTTTTTAACACATTTTTTACATGAGACACACTTCTTTTTATTGACCAGAGGCATAGCACCAACTCGGCAAGTTTATTTGAATATCAATTCATGGTTAAACTTTAAAAGTGTTTCTTAGATGCAGGTATATAGTAAGCGTTTAATCACATTATAACATGTAATCAGATGCGAATATCAATAGATGCCAGCCATATAAATAGGAATATTGATCGATAGCATCATTATGAAAAGACGGTGATAATATGCTTGAAAAGGTGGACCTGTCAAAGAGTATTGGAAAAGAGGAATATAAAAGACTGACAGATGAGTTCACCATACGTCTCGGAGAACTGCAGAGAAAAGCATGGAAAACGGACATCCCCATCATAGTTGTTTTCGAAGGCTGGCATGCTTCAGGTATGGCCGGGATAATCAACAGGTTCCTCCTGCCCCTCAATCCCATGGGATTCGAACTTTACACTACCGGTAAACCATGCATCCAGGAAGAGAAGAAACCCTTGATATGGCGGTTCTGGACAAAGATACCAAAAAAAGGCGAGATTGCTATCTTTGACAGAAGCTGGTACCGCAGGGCTCTCCTTGAGCATTTCAGTAAGAGTATCTCAGAAAAGGAGATCAGCAATTGCCTGAACGGGCTAACGTATTTTGAAAGACAGCTGGCAGATGACGGATATCTGATATTGAAGTTCTTTCTGCATATCAGTAAAGAAAGGCAGGAAAAAAGATTTGAGGAGATCAGAAACCAGGGCATTCCTCTTTTCCTGGCTGAAACAGAGGAACAGGACTATATCATAGAGTATGACAGGCTCATGCCTCTGATCGAAAGGATGCTTGAGAGATCTGACCGGACCCATGCCCCCTGGACGATAGTTGAAGCTGATGACCCGGATTTTGCAACTGTCAAAGTCATGGCAGCGTTTATCCGGGCTATGGAAGAGAAGATCAGTGAGGAAGAAAAAAGGCAGGAAAAAACCAAAGGCCAGGAAAACCAGACATGCATCAGTCTGGTACTCAACAGCTCCATGCTGGAAACCATCGACCTCAACAAGTCACTGTCCGGGAACGAATACGACAAAATGAGAGAAGAATATCAGAAGAAGCTCAAGAGCCTGCAATATGAGCTTTTCATGCAGGACAGACCCTTAATAATCGTATTCGAGGGATGGGACGCTTCCGGCAAAGGAGGAAGCATACGCAGACTTGCACAGGAATTGAACCCAAGGCTCTACAGGGTCGTATCCGTAGGCGTCCCATCAGATGTTGAGCTGGCACATCACTACATGTGGAGGTTCTACAATGAGATACCAGAGGCAGGTCATATAGCAATCTTCGACAGGAGCTGGTATGGCCGGGTGCTGGTGGAGAGGGTTGAGAAACTTTGTGGCGAACAGGAATGGAAGCGTGCCTACAGGGAGATCAACGAATTCGAGGAGATACTTTCAAATTACGGAACCATAATTATCAAGTTCTGGATGCACATCGACAGGGATGAGCAGCTTCAGAGATTCAAAAAAAGGGAAAAAACTCCCCACAAAAAATGGAAGATAACCGATGATGACTGGAACAACCGGGATAAGTGGGACCTGTATGAAGATGCTGCCAACGAGATGCTCCGGAAGACAAGTACTACCTACGCACCCTGGACCATTGTTGAAGGAAACGACAAGAAATATGCAAGGATAAAGGTCCTTCGCACGGTTGTAGAAACCCTGGAAAAAGAGCTCGAAGAAGATTGAAAGACTTCACTCAACCGGCCTGAACTCCAATCCCCTGTCAAATACCAGACTCCACAGGTCGCTTTTGAATTCCGCGCGGTCAGCATCTATCCGGGAACCCGGCCCTTTTACTTCGATGACTATAGCCTCATTTCCAAGCTCAATACCGCTGATGGTACTGTTCATCCGGCTGTAATCCAGACCGTCTGCTATCCTGAGAATAGCTGCCATCTTCAGAATGTCATCCCTCATCCTTTGAGGTAATGCCGAGAACTTCTTTTTAACGAACAGCTTTGCCAGCTTATCTTCATCGATCCTCTTCTTATGAAGAAAAGTAGTCCACGGGAGCATCAGGCACAGTGGGAATGGCATTTCAGCAGGAGGCTGACCCAGCAGAATATCCCTGCCTGCTTTATGATGTTTCTTCATATCTGTCGTGACCCCCACATCATGAACCAGTGCAGCTATTTTCATCGTGCTTCGAAGGTTCGGGTCAAGCCGGTGTACCGCTGTCAGCCGGTCAAACAGTTCAAGGGAGTTTTCAGTGACTTTGCGGGCATGATCCCTTTCAATATCATAGTCTTCAAATAACTCTATAAGGGGAATCGGACTGGTATCATCCCTGAAGGAAATATTCCCGTAATCCAGTATCTCAGCAGTCGACCGGATATTTTCACGCAAGAGTTCAAGTCCGTTATCAAACTTGGAGTTGCTGCCCGGTATCAATCCAAAATCCTCCACCATCACATCGACCAGGGAATGAAGTTCCTCTTCAGTACCCTCCTGAAGTTCGACCTCAACTTCCAGGTAAGCCTTTTCATTTCCCTCGCAGTTGATAGTGACATCATCAAGACTTAGCTCGGCCACGTTCCTTGAATTGTCCTTCAGGTCACAGGTAGTCCTTTCATGCAAAACCTGGAACAAAGGAAATAACTTACCTGAACCGATCACCTGAGACACCAGACTTTTAAGCCTGCCCTCCTCAAGCTCGGAAATCTCACATTTTTCCGGCACTATTACTTCTATCTCTTCACGCTTCTGAATTGCAGAGTCGGTCTTGTCAAGTGATTTGAGTGTGTAAGCGATCTTGCCGGGTTTTTCCCTGCACCTGAAAGAATAACCGGAAGAATACAAGGCCATATCCAGTGCATCGAAATAAGTATCAGTGAAATTACTTTTCAGCATGTTCTCTACTGCAAATGTACCAATGGAATCGACCACTGAAAGCTTTTGAAAAACTTCTTCATCTGATAACAGGAACTTGGCTTCTATCTCCATCATATACCCTCACCAAGAGATATGGTTACAGAGATTAAATATTTTCTTTTGTTGACACTAATAGACACTGGAAAAAATAGAATAACTTGATCCTTTCGGCATATTTAGAAGTTCTTCAAGCCACTTTACGGTACAATTGTGCGTTTGAAACGACCGGCTCGAAATAGTCCTCAAGTTCTGCCGGCATTTTCTGGGTCTGCTCCATAGCAAGATAGCCACCGTCCAGCGCGTCATGGAACATCTTTATTACCTCTGTCCGCTCTTTTTCCTGGAAGTGGAGAAGTACGTTCTTACATAGGATCAGGTTCAGACCCTTCCTTATTGGCTGCAGGTCCAGCAGATTATGCCTGGTGAAGGAAACACTGTTCCTTATTTCATGCGAAATCACAAAATGACCCGGCTCGACGGCCGGCGAGAAATATTTTTCGAAAATATCCTTTGGGATCCTCTGCACCTGTTCCCTTGGATAGATGCCTTTGCTGATAATGTCACCAAAGAGATTGCTGTTATCGATATCAGTTGCATGTATCTTCACATTCCTGAAGATCATTCCCATGTTCTCCCGCAATACTATGGCCAGCGAATAAGGTTCCGGGCCCATGGCACAACCTGCATCCCATATGTGTATGTACCTGCGGGTCCTCAGTTCTGGAATAACATGGTCCCTGATCATCTCAAGGGTCTGCATATCCCTGAAAAAGTATGTAAATGCCATTATAAGTTCCTCATAAATATATTTTAAAATACTACAAACCTTGCAAATATAATAAAGAACATATTATAGTAATAAGTTGGCTCAATCAAAAAGATTGGGATTATAGGACTACAAAAAAGAAAAAATGCCTTGCCATTCAGGCAAGGGTAGCTATTTCCTTCATTTCTTCGATCGTCAGAACTTTGGCAAGATCCAGCAATATCAGAAGACGGCCGTCGATCTTACCTACACCCTTAAGGTAGTCCCTGCTGATCTGTGAAAGAACAAGATCAGGTGCAGGATCAACATTTGATTTTGGGATTCTCAATACTTCGTTGACAGAGTCAACGATCATACCTACAACGTGGTTCCCTATCTCAACAACGATTATCCGGGAATTCTCATCTACGTCCTTTAAGTTGAGGTTAAAGCGCTTACCGAGATTGACCACAACAATGATCTTTCCGCGAAGGTTGATCACGCCCTCGACAAAATCAGGGGATTGAGGGATGTGAGTGATCTCAGGCATCCTGATAATCTCCTGAACCTTTACTATCTCAACACCGAACTCCTCTCCTCCAAGCTGGAAGATCACCAGCTGAAGCAGATCTCCGGTAACGTTTGTTCCTTCAAATGACAGTTCGTCCATATCATTTCCTCACGGCAGACTCAGACAAGGGCACTGCCTTTAGGCCCTTTTCCGATTCCATCCAGCTTTTTACCAGTTTTGTCCGGGGTAGCAAGAGGTTCATCTGAGCCTGAGTCATTAGCTACCATTTCATCGAGTATGAATTTGTCAACCACAGCTTTCATTTCGCCTGCCAGCAGGGCAAGATCTTCAGCTGACTTTGAGAGTTCCTGCATTGTGGCCGTCTGCTCCTGTACAGCTGCAGATGCTTCCTCGGTACCTGCCGCAGATTCCTCTGAAATTGCGCTGACCTCTTCAACAGAAGATGTCACTTCTTCTATCGAAGCTGATTGTTCCTGTGCAGCAGCTGCAATGTCCTGCACCATGCTTGCTATGAGATCACCGGCGGTTACGACCTTCTTGATCATACTGACCGCTTCATTAAGTGCCTCTGCACCGGTGGAGACCTCTTCGGCCCCTTCCTGCATGGTGGTGACAGCATTGGCAGTACCTTCCTGTATCTGGTGTATCAGACCTGATATCTGCTTGGCAGCATTGCCTGAGTCCTCTGCAAGTTTTCGGACCTCGTCCGCGACCACAGCAAACCCACGACCATGCTCGCCTGCACGGGCTGCCTCGATAGCGGCATTAAGTGCAAGCAGGTTGGTCTGGTCTGCTATGCTTGTTATGAGGTTAACTATCTCTCCGATCTGCTTGGACTTACCGTCAAGCTCCATTATTGCTTTAGATGAATCGGAAGACGCTCCTTTGATACCTTCCATTTTCTTCAGAAGGTCCCCAGCAAGCTCACCCAGACCATGGATGAGATCATTAGACTCCTTTGCAGTTTCGGCAGCCTTCTGGGAATTGGTTGCTACTTCCTGGACTGTCATAGTCATGTCGACCATTGCACGTGAGACTTCCTCGGTCTTTCCGGCCTGGCTCTGTGCGCCCTTGGAGATCTCCGAAACTGTGTCTGCAATCTGGTAGGATGAAGAGGTCATCTCCTCTACGGATGCGGACATTTCCTCTGCTGTTGAGGCAACATTCCTCGAACTGCCGTGCACCACCGAAACAACGTCGTTCAGTGATTTTCTTGTGTTCTCCACACCATTGGTAAGCAACTGGAATTCACCAACACCCCTCACACGTACCGGACGTGTAAGGTCGTTATTGGAAATCGATTCCAGGACCTCCCTTGAGTCATCTATGATTGCCTGGAGGTTCTCTCCGAAACTGTCAAGGGCATTTGCAAATACCTTGAAATCACCCTTGGTCTCAAAGCTCACCCTCGCATCGAGCCTGCCCCCGGAATACTCATCTACGATACGAATCGCCTCGTTCAAAGGCGTTACAAGCGCATCTATTGCCTCGTTTACCGCAGTGACAGCCTCCTTGTACGCACCTTCGTAAGCCGAGGTATCGGCCCTGTAGTCAAGGTTTCCGGCCTCACAGGCACGACCAAGTTTTACGAACTCCTCTCCCAGAGCTTCGATATTGCTCATCATAGTAATATAACAGGGTATAAGCTCATCATTCTCGGAACGTTTACCCACTTTCTTAAGATCTTCAAGGTTACTCAGGTCACCGACAGCTATCCTCTTGTTGACAGACATCACGGTACGCATCCTGTCACGAATGGAGTTGGTGGCTTCAGAGACATCAGCGAAGATACCCTGATACTCTCCCTCGACCCTGCGCGTATGGTCGTTGTCTGCCATGAGTTGTAATACTTCGTCACATTCCTGAAGACCTGCAAGACCATCGATGCAGGCATTGATGTTGTCCTTGATGGTATTAAAATCGCCCATATACTCTTCAGTAATCTTTTCCGGGACCTCACCCTTGGCGATATCTGCAACATAGCCAGCTGTTACATTAAGAGGAGCGATCAAAGCATCGAATGCCTCATTCACACTATTGACAGCTTCCTGGAAAAGACCGGCAAACTTTGAAGAATCAACCCTGTGGTCCAGCTTCCCGGCTTCAGCAGCATGACCCAGTTCGATGAATTCGTCAGCCATTCCCTTGACAATTTCCATCAACGCAATAGTATTTGGCAGGAGTTTATCATTCTCCGAGCGCTTACCTGCCTTCCTGTACCTCTCGAGATCACTGAAGTCTCCTGCTGCCATGTACTCGAACGTACGCTGGATGTTCAGCAGCCTGTTGCGGACCTCATTGACCGCATAGGCATTGTCCTTGAAGATACCCGTGTATTCTCCATCGACACCGTTCTCGAAATCATTGACCGCTAACTTCAGGAGAATGTCCGTACTTTCATGAAGGGGTTGCGCAATGGCATCGAGTGTGGTATTAAGGCTTTCAATGATCCTCTTAAAGTCACCTTCATGTCGTGAAACATCTGCACGCTCATCGACCTTGCCTGCGATGCCCGCCTCCGCCAGCTTCGCGGAGTCTTCAACAAGTGCATTGATCGCGTCCACACAGGCATTCAGATTATCCTTGAACTCATCGAAAGTACCGTTGTATTCCTTTGTGATCCGCGGAGGAATATCTCCTTCAGAGATCCTGTGGACATATTTAGATGCGGCCATGAAGGGTTCTATCACTGCGTCGAGAGTGTTGTTCACAGCAATGAGTATCTCCTTGTTGTTCCCGCTGAACCTCTCAGCATCTGCACGCACCTCAAGGTTACCATTGACAATTGCCTCTGCCAGGTTCAATACTTCCCGGGTGACATCGGTTTCGGAACTGATGCCAAATACGAATTCAAGTGCACCTATGACATTACCATCCTCATCTTTGAGAGCTTTGCCTGTATAACGGATAGGGAGATCTCCGGAAGGAAGGCTTGCCACGGTGTCTGCAGTATACACTTTATCGTTCTGCATCGCCTTGGCCAGGCGGCAATTCTCAGTATTGCAGTGGAGAGTGTTGAAAAGTTCATAACATTTCTTACCCACACACTCATCAGGTGTTTTTCCAAGTATGGATGCACCTGCGTTATTCATAAACCTGATTGTGAAGTCTTTATCAACAGCCAGCACAGGTGCAGGGATATTGTTAAGGAAGTCTGTCTTTGAATTTTCACTTTCCCTGACATTGTCAACCAGCCGATCAACAGTTTCCATCAGGTCGTTGATACCGTCCATCAGAGTTTTTGCCTGCCCGTCAAAATCAACGCTTTCTATTCTTGTATCAAGATGGCCTTCCAACGCATGTTCGACAAGTTTGTTTACTTCAGTGGTGATTACAGACTGGGAATCTGCACAATTTTTCCATCCGACGGCATCCTCGATGAAAGCGTTGAGCGCTTCAGCAACAATTTTATCGTTACCGGTTAGTTCCGAACTTATTCTGGAATCCAGAGAACCATTGCTAATGTCATTCAACACGCGAGTGATTTCTTTGTTTAGTTTGTTGTTCATGCCTAGCATATGTACACCCTCATCAAACAGGTGGTTTCGAACATTATGTTCAATTGATACACGCTTGTTTCATAGATTAATAACTGATTAACTATACCTATTTAATTATAATTAATAATATTATACTATTCGAAGGTTTAATATAAAAATATATGCATAATATACTGTGAGAAAAATAATTACATTTACAAGCCTATATGATCCTGAAATTGAGGGAGAATATATAAAAACACTATTCATCCCTACCATTTCAAGTATATTCCATACATGTCGCGATCATAGTAAAGCAAGGTCCAGAGAATGTGTATCCTCTGCCATGTTCTCCGGCTGATCGGAGCTTTCCACCAATTCAGTATCAAGTATAAATTTATCAACCACGACTTTCATGTCACCTGCCAGCTGGGCAAGATCTTCTGCTGACTTTGCGAGTTCCTGCATTGTGGCTGTCTGCTCCTGCACGGCTGCAGATGCTTCCTCGGTACCTGCTGCTGATTCCTCTGAAATGGCACTGACCTCTTCCACCGAGGATGTTACCTCTTCTATGGAAGCCGACTGCTCCTGTGCGGCTGCTGCAATGTCCTGGACCATGTTTGCTATGAGATCACCGGCTGTCACAACCTTCTTGATCATACTTACAGCTTCATTGAGTGCGGAAGCGCCATAGGAGACCTCTTCAGCTCCTTCCTGCATGGTGGTGACAGCATTGGCAGTACCTTCCTGTATCTGATGAATTAGTCCTGATATCTGCTTGGCAGCATTGCCTGAATCCTCTGCAAGTTTTCTGACCTCGTCCGCGACCACAGCAAACCCACGACCATGCTCGCCTGCACGGGCTGCCTCGATAGCGGCATTAAGTGCAAGCAGGTTGGTCTGGTCTGCTATGCTTGTTATGAGGTTAACTATCTCTCCGATCTGCTTGGACTTACCGTCAAGCTCCATTATTGCTTTAGATGAATCGGAAGACGCTCCTTTGATACCTTCCATCTTTTTCAACAGGTCCCCAGCAAGTTCACCCAGTCCGTGGATCAGCTCGTTGGACTCTTTTGCAGTTTCTGCTGCCTTCTGGGAATGGATAGCCACTTCCTGGACCGTCATGGTCATGTCGACCATTGCACGTGAGACTCCTTCGGTCTTTGAAGCCTGGTTCTGCGCACCCCTGGAGATCTCCGAGACAGTTTCCGCAATCTGATAAGACGCCGATGTCATTTCCTCGACCGAAGCGGACATTTCCTCGGCAGTGGACGCAACATTCCTCGAGCTGCCGTGCACCACCGAAACAACGTCGTTCAGTGATTTTCTTGTGTTCTCCACACCATTGGTAAGTAGCTGGAATTCGCCTATACCCCTCACCCGGACAGGACGTGTCAGATCATTATTGGAAATCGATTTCAGCACCTCACTGGAATCTATAATAATGGCCTGGAGGTTCTCACCAAAACTGTCAAGGGCATTTGCAAATACCTTGAAATCACCCTGGGTCTCAAAGCTTACCCTGGCATCAAGCCTGCCTTCGGAGTACTCATTTACGATCCGGATCGCCTCGTTCAAAGGCGTTACAAGCGCATCTATTGCCTCGTTGACCGTGTTGATAGCATCCCTGTACACGCCTTCGTGAGCCGAACCGTCAGCCCTGTAATCAAGGTTTCCTGCCTCGCTTGCCTGACCAAGCTTTAGGAACTCATCCACGATGCCTTCGATATTGCTCATCATAGTAATATAACAGGGAATGAGTTCGTCGTTTTCGGAACGTTTGCCTACCTTCTTCAGGCCTTCAAGATCGCCCAGGTCACCGACAGCTATCCTCTTGTTGACAGCCATCACGGTACGCATCCTGTCACGAATGGAGTTGGTGGCTTCGGCCACGTCTGCAAAGATACCCCGATACTCTCCCTCGACCCTGCGCGTATGGTCGTTGTTTGCCATGAGCTGCAGCACTTCATCGCATTCCTGAAGACCCGCGAGACCATCGATGCAGGCATTGATGTTGTTCTTGATGGTATTGAAATCGCCCTTGTATTCGGCGGTTATATTTTCAGGGATCTCGCCCATGGAGATGCTTTCAACATACCCGGCGGTTACGTTCAGAGGAGCGATCAAAGCATCCAGAGTATCATTCACCCCTTCCACAACCTTTTTGAAATCACCCTGATGCCCGGAAGCATCCGCGCGCGTCTCAAGGCGGCCCTCGACCGCTGCTTCCGAGAGCATGTTGACATCGGCCATCAGATTATTGATGGCATCTTTTACCTGTCCGAGAGAAGCGTACATATTCTCAAAGTTCTCATGCTGTTCGACAGTATACTCGTTCGCCCCGGTCACACTGGAATCAATATCCAGGTCACCCGCAGCAATGCATTCCAGATTGGATATCAGACGATTGATCTCTTTCTTGGTATAGATCGCATTTTGTTTTGCCGCAGAAACATTCTGGACAACTTCAACATGGCCTATCCCCTCACCCCGGGCATCGTACAGATAGGAAGCGTCTACCTGGTAATTCTTGTTTCCATCAGGGGTTGAGAAATAAGTAACTGACTTCCCCTTGTTGAGTCTGCAAACCGCACATTTTTCGGTACCGCATATTTGAGCACCCCACTGCTCGCATGAGGAACCAAGTACTTCTTCTCTTTTCAGGCCCGTAGCTTTTTCGGCTGCTTTGTTCAGGAAAGTCCATTTCAAATCCGTATCGGTTACCGAAAGCGGGAACGGAAGACAGTCCAGAATAGAGTTGTACCAGTAAACTTTTTCAACAACGGTGTCAAGTGTGTTATTGACACCTTCTACTATATCACCGAACCTGCCGCCATGACGGGAAGTATCCGCCCGTACGTCAAAATGCTGGTTTGCAGCTGCCTCCGCAAGCATCTGCGAATCTTCTATGAGGGCATTGACAGCATCAATGCACTGGTTGAGGTTGTTCTTGATCTCGTTGAAGTCACCGTTATATTTGTCTGTGATCCTCTCCGGGATATCACCTTTTGAAATGCGATCAACATATTCGGCGGTTACGTTGAGCGGACCTGTCACGGCATCAAAAGCCCTGTTGACAGTGCCGATGGCTTCCCGGAACATACCTTCGAACCCCGAGGAATCAGCCCTGTAATCGAGTTTCCCGGCTTCTGCGGCCTTCCCGAATTTGATGAACTCATCAGTCATCCCTTTTACGTTCTCCATCATTGAAACTGTGTTCAGAAGAAGTTTGTCGTTCTCCGAACGTTTACCCACCTTCCTGTACCTCTCGAGATCACTGAAATCTCCTGCTGCCATAAATTCAAAGGTACGCTGGATGTTCAGCAGCCTGTTGCGGACTTCGTTGACAGAATAGGCATTGTCCTTGAAGATGCCGGTGTATTCCCCGTTGACACCGTTCTCGAAGTCATTTACAGCCAGTTTCAAAAGAATATCAGTGCTCTCGCCAAGGGGCCGTGCGATGGCATCAAGCGTATTGTTCAGGCTTTCAATAATCCTTTTGAAGTCACCTTCATGGCGGGATGCATCGGCACGCACATCAACCCTGCCTTCGGCACCCGCCTCGGCAAGTCTGGCAGAATCTTCCACAAGAGCATTGACGGCATCCACACAGGCATTCAGGTTATCCTTAAAGTCATTGAATGTACCTTTGTATTCCTTTGTGATCCGCGGAGGAACATCACCATTGGATATCCGGCTTACATACTTCGATGCAGCCATAAACGGTTCGACCACGGCATCCATCAGATTGTTGATCTCTTCCGCCAGTTCTTTCCCCATGTCGTCAAATTTGTCGGTTTCTATCCTTTTATCAAGCTGTCCTTCCCGTACGGACCTGACAAGTCCTGTCACCTCATCCCTGACCACAGCCTGGGAGCCCGCAGAGTGTCTTAATTTGACAGTATCATCAATTAAATCATTCAATGCCGCAGCAACTTTCCTGTTCGCACCAGCCAGATCGAGATCGATCCTGGATTCAGGAACTCCGTTGTTAACATCATCCAATACACGTTCGACTTCTTTGATCAGTCTGTTGTTTTTACCTAACATTTATGCACCCTAACCAGATTTACGATTTAAAGAACAAGCTCAGCTTTACACCCATTCGGGGAAAGACCACCTGGCCCTATATTTATAAATACCAAAATATATAGATATATACATAATATAAGAAGTTATCCTCTAAAATTTAAAATTATAATTGATAGTGAATAAAAAGAGAGAGGTGTGGTCCCGGGAAACGGAGCAAAAATAATATGATGATAGGACCCTCTGGAAAAAATTACGGAATAATTGTTATTGCGAAGGAAAGAGGAAATCCCTTCCCCACCGATATCACTTTTGATCCCACACCGAAGAACTTCATCAACAGACGGTAATTCCCGTTAATATGACCTGACAGAAACATCCAAGGTGGATCAAACCAAGGCATCCTTCTTTAAAGATTTATCTTTTGCTTTGATGCCTCCATTCTTATCGGTTCTTACCCGGGTACCACTTCCAGATAAAGATCCATTCCTTTCATCCACCAGGAATTTATCCACAACGGCTTTCATGTCCTGCGCAGTGCAGGCAAGACCTTTTGCAGAACTTGAGAGCTCATTCATGGATGCGGTCTGCTCCTGTACCGCAGCAGTTGTTTCTTCAGTGCTTGCAGCGGTCTCCTCGGATATGGAAGCAACATCTTGCACCGATGATGCAACCTGTTCAATTGCAGCTGACTGTTCTTCAGCCGCCGCCGCAATATCTTCAACCATACCGGTGATCTGGCCGACAGCCACGATTATCTGTTCCACTTCTGTTACTGTCTTGTACAGGGACTCGGAACCTCTGGAGACTTCGGCGGTGCCTTCCTCCATGGAAGAGACGGCTTCGTTCGTACCTGCCTGTATCTCATGGATGAGACCTGAAATCTGCTTGGCAGCATTGCCCGAATCCTCTGCAAGGTTTCGAACCTCATCCGCAACTACCGCAAAACCACGGCCATGTTCACCTGCCCTTGCCGCCTCGATCGCAGCGTTGAGTGCCAGCAGGTTGGTCTGGTCGGCGATATTTGTTATCAGGCTTACGATCTCACCTATACGGTTGGATTTTTCATTGAGCTCATTGATAACATTCGAAGAGGATTTTACCGCACCGCTAATGCCGTCCATCTTAACCAGAAGATCGTTTGCAATATCACCCAGATCATGCATACGCCTGTTAGATTCACGGGCGCTTTCTGCGGCTTTCTGGGAATTGGTAGCAACCTCCTGTACGGAAAGTGTCATATCCTGCATGGTACGGGATACTTCTTCGGTTTTAGCGGACTGGTTTTGTGAGCCCTTGGCAATGGCAATGACTGTTTCAGCGACCTCCGAACAGGATGCTGTAATCTCAGCGGACGATGCCGACATCCCATCGGCAGTTCTCACGACATTACCTGTTGTTTCCTTTACCATTGAGACGATCTCATTCAGTGAGATGCGCGTCTGCTCAACACCATCGGTCAGCTTCCTGAAGTCCCCGATGCCCTCTACGAGAACAGGGCGCGTAAGATCATTATCCGCAACCGCTGCCAGCACATCACCCAGATCGTTTATCAGGGACTGGAGATTATCCCCGAAACTGTTCAGTACTTCGGCCAGTTTTTCAAAATCGCCCTGCATTTGCGTGCGAATCCTGGCATCAAGCCTGCCTTCGGAATAAGCATTGATGAGTTCGGAGCTTTCTTTTACGGGAGCAACAATCGCATCAAGGGTACTGTTCACACCTTCGACTATCTTGCGGAAATCACCACCATGCCTTGATGCGTCAGCCCGGACAGCAAGGTCACCGCGTATCCCGGCATCCGCAAGCATCCGGGAATCTTCAACCAGAGCGTTAATAGCACCTATGCACATGTTCAGGTTATTCTTAATTTCATTGAAATCGCCCCTGTATCCGTCATCTATCTTTTCAGGAATGTCACCCCTTGAAACCCTTTCAATATACTCCGCAGCAACATTCAGCGGACCTATCACGGCATCAAATGCCTCGTTTACGGCAAACGCAGCA
>JAWSUM010000015.1:0-38044 GCA_033549165.1 Methanolobus sp. | reverse complement strand
GGAAGCAGGCATCAAGGAAGTAGAAATTATGGAATACAAAAACGAAATAGAATACGATGACTTCGCAAAGCTTGACATCAGGGTCGGTAAGATAGTTTCCGCCGAGAAGATCAAGAAATCCAAGAAGCTCCTGCGCCTCCAGGTCGATATCGGCGACGAATCTCCAAGACAGGTGGTCGCAGGTCTCGCAGAATACTACGAGCCGGAAGAGATGATTGGCAAGACCGTGAACGTGCTTGTGAATCTCAAGCCAGTGAAGCTCTGCGGTGTCGAGTCCCAGGGAATGCTCCTTGCAGCGGATGCAGGCGAGCGGGTGTCTTTGCTGACGACTGATAAGGAAATGGGGCCGGGTTCGTGTATCAGGTGAACTTGGGTTTTAGTTTTCTTTGTTGGGATGGGCTGCGAGAGTCCATCCGGGTTTTGATTTTTGGTGATTTCTGTGAGTTTGAAACACAGGCAGGACAAGTAATTTTTTATATTATGTAAAATGAGAAGTCTGTAATATGGACTTTTTAGAATTGGCAAAACAGCGTTGCACTACGCGAGGATTCACAGGAGATATAATAGACAAAAGCGATCTTGACCGAATTTTGTCTGCCGGGCGTGTAGCGCCAAGCGCTTGCAATAAGCAACCACAACGGATCATCGTTGTCCGGCAACCAGATAATATCCTCAAAGTTCAAAAAGCATACCGAACTTTCGATTCTCAATGTGTTCTCATTGTATGTCAGGATAAAAGAAATGCTTTGATAAGATCATTTGACGGAAAGTGTTCGGGAGATTTAGATATTGGTATTGTTTGCGATCACATGATGCTGGCAGCAAGGGAATTGAATATTGGAAGTGTAATGGTTGGGCTGTTTGACCCTGAGATTATCAGAAAAGAGTTTAACATACCTGAATACATTGAACCTACCGCATTACTTCTCTTAGGCTATCCGGATAAAGGATTTTTGAGTGCTGACCGCCATATCACTGAACGAAAATCGCTTACTGGTACTGTAATGTATGAAAACTATAATGAATAGGGCCAAGTTATTAGATTAAAAGGAAATAGAAAAATATGAATATTATCTGTCCTCTATTATAATATTATGCTTTCAGTTAAATACACCCTATACTATTCGCCGATGCCTATTTCACATTGTCAGGCAGATGGTCAGTTCCTTGAACCTGAAGATCTCTCTTGTCTTCCTGACAACGCCGGATTCGTAGAATCCCAGTGCAAGCAGAATGCTTCTTAAAGGAGAGTAACTGTCCTTGCTGAGGAAAGATGGAATGAAGATGGCTATAGTGCCTTAATTCCCAATTTTAATGGTGGAGGAGTATCCAAGCGAAATGATGAACAAACAAATGAGTTAAGGGATCTATTACAGAAAACAGATCATTGGACTACAAAAGAAGTATTTGAACTGATAAAAACAAAATATGGAGTAGAGTAGTCATTAAAGCGAGTTAGAGAAATACTGAAAAGCTTTGGGATGAAATGCTCTAAACCATATACCCACGATTACAGGAAACCTAAAAACTCTGAAGCAATTGTAAAAAAACTAGCTGAAACAATTCCTGCAAAAATAACTACCGGGCAAAAGTACATAGTAGGTTTTCTGGATGAATCGTCTCCACAAACAACAGCAAATACTCAGAGATTATGGTCATTCAATGATCCGGTGATCTACAAGAACACGACACATATAAAAGCAAACGCATTCGGGTTCTATGCGATAAATGGAACAAATGTTATTGATTTTAAGGAATATTCAACGTCAGAATGCGTATGTGAATTCTTAGAGCATATCAGAAAAGAGAATCAGGATGGAAAAATCGTTATCATAATCGACAATTTCAGATCTCACAATGCAAAGAGAACAGTTGCAAAAGCTCAGGAACTAGGAATTAAACTGTTGTTCTTACCACCTTATTCACCGGATCTAAATCCAATAGAATTCATATGGAAAAGCATTAAAAGAGTTATTTCAGTAACATTCATCCACTCAAAAAACCACTTGAGAAAGATCATAGAAGATGAATTCATACATTTATCACAATCTTTATTGTTCGCAAAAGCTTGGATTGAAAAATTCAAACCTTATCTGGGATGTGTAATTGGTTGAGTTCAGAACTATAATAGGTTGATAGGTGTAATCTTGATGAGCACTAATAAAAAGCATGATATTGAATCTTTAATAGAAGAAAACGATTTTCAGAACATTGTTAATATCCTAAAAGACGAAAAAATTAAAGGCAAGGTATTAACTGAAATCGAAATAGCTGTCTCAAAAATAATAGATTCACTTGAAATGGAATTTATTATTACAAACCTTAAAGCTGAAAATGATAAAATAAAGGAAGTCATTCTTTATTCAATCTTGGAAGGGCATAGAAATATTGACAATGAAGAATCTCTTATTCAATTGCTGCTTGAATTTTTGAATAGTACTAATATAACAATTGTAAACTATTCAGCATCATTGCTTGGCTCAATAAAAGAAGAAAGAGTTGTAGAACCACTAATTAAATTATTATCTCATAAAAATTTTGCAATTCGGACTAGTGCATCATCATCTCTTGGTTGTATAGGCGATTCAAGAGCAATTGAACCATTATTGCATTGCCTCTACAAGGAAAAGGATGATGAAGTAAAGGAATGCATAATAGAATCACTTAAAACATTTAATCATAAAAAGGTAAATGACGAATTAGATACGTATTTTGAAAGTCTCATTCCAAATCATCTTAAAGAAGTAACACATGCATTTAATTCATTTGAAAGTCCACAAAATATTGAAAATATCGCTAAGTATTTGAAAGATGATAATGTAGAAGTTCGGGAATATGCAGCTGAACGTTTCTATGAATTGAAAGATGAAAGAGCAATTGATGCTCTCATTGAATCACTACACGATAAATCTAAAAAAGTTCAATATAATGCTGCTTTAGCACTTGGTAAATTGAATACACCTGAAGCAATAGGAGTATTAATCAGTAATTTAGAAAATGAAGATGAAAGTATTGTAAACAATGCAGTATGTGGACTTGGCAAGTCTCAAAATAAATCAATAGATAAAATTCTATATGAATTAGTGATTGATGAAAGTCATTGTGGCTCTTCGGTAGCGTTACATATTTGTGAACATAGTGATTTCTTTTACAATGATGATAACTTTGAGTACTTTATACAGATATTAAAATGTGAACGAATTCATGCTAGAATGCATGCAATTACAGGATTAGCATATATGCATGATAAAAAGGCAATTCCTTTCTTAATACCTGCTTTAAATGATGAAGATATCCGTAATAGGCAACGTGCAATTTATGGGTTTAAAAATAAAGGAGAGGAAGCTATTGAACCTTTAGTTCAAATTTTAGAAGATGAAAATACCTTTAAAAATAAAAAGCTTCTAAGAGCAACTGTAAGTGCATTAAGTACTATTGATAACCCCAAAATTATAGATATTCTTATTAAAGCACTTTCTATTAAGGATGTTTATGTTAGAATAACTGTATGTGAAGCATTAGGAAAAAGAAAAGATTCTAAATCTATTGAAGCACTTAAAGAATGTTGTTTTGATGAAAATGAAAAAGTAGTGGATGCCGCTAAGCAAGCATTAAAAGAATTATCCAAAAATTGATTGATTGATTGATTGATTGATTTCTAATTATATGCCAGAATCCTAGAATAAATCAATAACTTCCTGTTCCTATGTTTTTCCTGATTCTTATTGTCAGGCGGTTTGGGCTGCGGCACTGGTGACGGTGGGCAAATAGAATGAGTTTGTTATTACTTGATAATACAGTTTCATATTTTCTAAGCAATCTAGTGATATCTCTGATAATAGAATTTGAATAAACGAATGAACTGATTTCAAAACTCTTTTTGCTATCATTTTAGCAAAGTTCTGTTAAATAAATCATAGCTCTTAGAACTTTCATTATTTGCCTGTTGTAATCAAAAGGAAGAATAGCAGGAGTTTTGAAACAAGCTCAGTTTGATAGATATTAACAGATCTCAATAGTTTACTTTTAGCTGTATTTTTAGATTCAATTTGTTCGTTTTTTGTATACTTTCACTTTTAAAACATTATGAAGAGATTGAAATATGACGGCGTATTTTGTCAATGCTTTGCCACTTTAGGGAAAAAACTTATTAGCTGTCAACGGCAGAATAAAATTCCCCATTTTCGGCGGTTTAAAAATCCCCAGATCCTAATCCTTGAGAAAAACTCAAGGATTATAGATCATGCTGAAAATGGAGGAATGGTTACTGATATGAGACTTAAATTCACAAGGGCTTCTTCTACTGTTTTCCCTTGGCTTGCCACATCCAGTTCAGGGCACCACGATACGTACCAGTCCTCTTCTTTGTGGATTGTAGCAGAAAATTTGTATTTCATATATGCAATTTAGCATATGAATTGTATTTAAGGATTTTCATAAATTCCATTGATTTTACCCGTAACGTTCAGAAAAATCAGAAACATGGACAAATTTCCCTTTTCTTATATTGTCGAGCTTTTCCAGATATTCCTTACTTGCTTCCGGGTTATGGGATATCACATCTTCCATGAACATTCGTATCTGTTTACTCATGCTTATTCCATGAATTAGTTTAACATTATCTAATGAAAACCTACTTCCCCGCACCCTGTTCAAGCACCATCTCAAGATAAGAAATCCTGATAGAATCCTCTTCTTCAATACCGAACTTTTCCAGAAAAGCGAATATCTGTTCTAATTGAGCTGGACCGGACTATCGGAACAAAGATATGAACTCTTCAGATGTTAACTTAGACTGCCTGATGATGGATTTGAGAGTGCCCGTTGCTATTTCATCATGATTAGGGATAATGACCACAGAAGTGCCATCCTTATCAATTTTCTTCATTTTTATGTGGCTTCCCTTTTGAGATACCACCTGAAAACCTGCACTTTCCAGAGCCTTAATAATCTCACGTGCTGACAGGACGGGAAGCTTTGTCATAGGAAACCTCAAAAGTGGTAGTCAGAAAAGTAGTCTCCTCTGGTATTGAAACGTCTTCGTCTTCCAGGTATAACTCTACAGCTTCTTTTAAATTCACAAGGGCTTCTTCTACTGTTTTTCCCTGACTTGCTACGTCCAGCTCAGGGCACCATGATACGTACCAGTCTTCTTCTCTGTGAATCGTTGCAGAAAACTTGTATTTCATATGTGCAATTTAGAATATGAATTGTATTTAAGGGTTTTCAATGTGATAATTCAGGCAGATAAAAGAAAGGCTTCAAAATCTACTTCTCCGCACCCTGTTCAAGCACCATCTCAAGATACGAAGTCCTGATAGAATTCTTTTCCCCTATCCCGAACTTCTCCAGAAAAGCGAATATCCGTTCTGTGTGTAACTCAACATCTGATTCTGCGGTGATCTCGACCTCGATGAACTCGCCGATACCCTTCACATTGTCGAGACAGATCGTCAGTTCCTTGAACCTGAATATCTCCCTTGTCTTCCTGACCACGCCCGATTCATAGAAGCCGAGGGCAAGCAGGATGCTGCGGGCGTTCATGCCGTCCACTTCGGTCTCGAATTCCTCGCGCGTCTTGGATATGGTGTCCAGTTTCTTTCCCTTGTAGGTCAGGACTGACCTGCCGTCAACGGAACGTATCCTAAGTGCTTCGTCCGTTTTCGCAAAATCCCTGTGAGGGGCATTAAAGTAGGTGTCGCAGTGTTTCTCGACACCTATAAAACTAGTACCCATGCCTGACAGCAGTTCTTTTACCTGCTGGTGGTCGGCACGGGCTTTTACCTCTATCTCTATCATTTATGCGGGGACGAACTTTGTACCGTAGTATATCATTCCGCGGTCGCCGCTCTGGCCTAGCTTCCTGAACACAGGCCTGACCTTCATGCCGATGCTCATATCCCTGGCATCGACCGCTATCTGGGTAGTGAGCCTGGGACCTTCTTCAAGCTGCACGATGGCAAGGACGTAGGGTGTCATGCCCTCGAAACCTTCAGCCGCGGTGTGGATCACCGTGTAGGTCACGACCTCTCCTTTACCGCTGAACTTGAAGTCCTCCATCTCTCCTTCACGCCTGCAGGACGGGCAGACGTTACGTGGCGGGTAGTAGTATTCCCCGCATTGTTTGCAGTGCGTACCAACCAGATTATACCTGGCGACCTGCTTTCTCCAAAATCTTGGTACCGACATCGTGATCACCTGTTCCTCGAGAATATGTGTACCACAGCAGTTGCACCCGAACCACCCACGTTGTGGGTCATTCCAACCTCTGCCCCGTCGACCTGGCGTTTACCTGCCTCTCCGCGCAGCTGTTCCACGATCTCCACAGCCTGCTTGATGCCTGTGGCACCCACAGGATGTCCGCATGATTTGAGCCCGCCGGAAGTGTTCACAGGTATCCTGCCTCCGATGGCAGTCTCACCCTCCATTGTCACTCTTCCGCCATCGCCTTTCTTTGCAAAGCCAAGGTCCTCGATTGCGCATATCTCGGCAATGGTGAAACAGTCATGGACCTCTACGAGGTCAATGTCCTCTGGTCCCATCTTTGCCATCTCATATGCCCTCTTGCCCGCTACCACAGACGCATCCAGGGTCGTGATGTCCCTTCTGTCATGAAGTGCGATGGTATCGCTTGCCTGGGCAGTGGCCTTGACGTATATCGGGGTGTCCGTGTACTCATGAGCTATATCTGCAGGTGCTAATATCAAAGCTGATGCACCGTCGGTTATAGGTGAGCAGTCAAATATGTGAAGTGGGTCTGCCACCATTATGGAGTTGAGTACGGATTCGATCGTGATCTTGTTCTTGTACTGTGCTATCGGGTTGAACTGACCGTTATGGTGGTTCTTGACGGCAACAGATGCAAGCTGTTCGCTGGTGGTCCCATACTGGTGCATGTGCATCCTTGCTATCATGGCATACAGTCCCGGGAAGGTAGCTCCCATGATGCCTTCCCATTCCCTGTCGGCTGCTGCGGCCAGGGCGGAAGATGCCTTATTTGAGGGCACATCTGTCATCTTTTCCACACCGGCAGCAATTACAATGTCGTCCATGCCGGAGGCGACCGAATAGATGCCCTGCCTGAGTGCAAGTCCTCCGGAAGCACATGCGGCTTCCACACGGGTTGAAGGTACGTGCAGGTTCTTTGCAAGCCCTGAATAATCTGCTATAAGAGCACCTATATGCTCCTGCTCCACGAACTGTCCGCCGCTCATGTTACCGACGAACATGGAGTCTATCTTCTCACCGGTGATACCGGCATCTCCAACGGCACCGACACCTGCCTCTACTACGAGGTCCCTGAAAGAGCGGTCCCACTGTTCTCCGTAAATGGTGTTCTTCACACCGATGATTGCAACATCTCTCATTTTCTCACCTCACGCCAGCCTGATCTTACCCTTGTGCCTTGCATACTTTGCATAGTCCACATATATCGGGTTGGCAAGCAGTTCCTCTACTTTGGGTGCGTTGTCACGTATCTCTTCGATCCTGTCGGTGACAGTGATGCTGAACGCATCTGAACCTGCACCTGATCCAAAGGCTGTTGCGAATATCCTGTCCCCTGGTTTTGCCTGGTCCAGGGTTGCTGCGATTCCCATCATGCATGAGCCGGAATAGGTGTTTCCGAGTCTTGGCACTACCAGGCCCGGTTTTATCTGTTCCTTGCTGAATCCAAGCATTGAGGCGGCACGTGACGGGAACTTGCCGTTTGGCTGGTGAAATACTGCGTAATCGTAATCCTCGGGTTTTGTGTCTATCTTCTGCATAAGGCCCTTCGCGGCATTGGTTACATGTTTGAAGTATCCTGGCTCACCTGTAAAGCGCCCTCCGTGTTCCGGATATGGCATTCCCTCACGCCTCCAGAAGTCAGGGGTATCTGTTGTAAATGAATATGTATCCTCTATAATAGCTGCGAGTTCTGATTCCTTACTGCCGATAACGTATGCAACGCCACCTGCAGCAGCTGTATATTCAAGCGCATCCCCAGGTGCTCCCTGGGCCACATCGGAACCGATGGCAAGTCCCAGGTCTATCATGCCTGAGGCTACCAGTCCCATACATGTCTGGATGGCTGCTGTACCTGCCTTACATGCGAATTCGAAGTCAGCTGCCGTCAGCACAGGTGTAGCACCGACTGCTTCGGCAACTATCGTACTTGTGGGTTTTACTGCATACGGGTGACTTTCCGAACCTGTGTACACAGCACCCACTCGCTGTGCGTCGATTCCTGCCCTGTTCACTGCTGACCTGGCGGCTTCCACTGCTATGGTAGCTGCATCCTCATCAACATCAGGAACTGATTTTTCATTAACCATTAATCCCGCTTTTAAAATTTCAGCATCGTCTCCCCATACGCGGGCGATATCTTCTATTTTGATCCTATATCTCGGGATATAGGCACCGTATGAGACTATCCCTACACTCATATTAACACCGTTCTGATCTTTTTAGTTTTAAGAACTATTCCATAACATGGTATTCACTGTACTTTTTCAGTGCTTCTACCATTTTGTCGATGTCCATCGTTGTTGCAAGAAGAGGGATCCTGTCTATTTCCGCCATTTTTTTTGCCATAAGGTGCACCTCGCTTCCGCGCAGGCCGTGCATAACAACGGCTCCTGGTTTCAGGTTTGTGACCCTGATGGCTACCATCGGTGATTTTCCGGTGGTCACTTTTGTAAATATCAATGCTCTCTCCGTACTCCATCCATAGAGTTTCTGGAACTCATGGGATGAAAGCTCAAGAATTGCTTTTTTACTGTCGACGACCGTGAACCCGTACAGTGGCTTCTCAATACCTTTATGAACGACATCGGCTTCAATAAGGCTTGCAAGCTTTGCCATCTGCATGGGAAACGTATATTCGTACGTAGCGTAAATGGCCTTTGATGTTTTCTCTGAGAAAAGCATCCCCTCATAAGCATGAATTTTCTGTCCTCCTCGCTGTGCGTCTATTTCGAGAAGCGCCCCCACGATCCTGCTGACGATGAGCGTACCGGGGGATTTCCTCCTGCCGCTTTCGTAGTCACTGATCACTGAAGGTGAAACACCCAGGTAACCTGAAAGGTCTGTCTGGGCAATCTCGAAGTTCAACCGCCATTTCTTCAATGCCTCACCAGGTTTCTCTGACAGGGTTATCTCGCCTGCCATCTTTTCTGCAAGACGCTGGCGAACCATTTCATGCGATTCGTCTTCCTTCATGCTTTTGTTTCCTAAGGATAGATTAACATATATATTTAACGAATACCAATTCGTTAATTGACGATGGGCTGATGACCGGATCAGTAACAAATCGTCCGGTTATATATACTATGTTCTGTATCCACTATAAAAATATGTTTCTCAAAACTCATAAAATAGAGGTAAATGTTTCTGAACTCATAATGTATCTCATGTGCCCGAGGAAAGTCTACTATTCATGCCGCGGACATGAAACATTTCCAACAACAACGATTTCTTACGTTGAACATCTGATACTTAAAGAGCTTGGCCTGAATCTCTCTGATCTGTTGAAAACATATTCGTCAAAAGACGATGACATCTTAGTGGAGCTGGAAACGACCCTCTCCGGAATAACTGAAGAACTGTCACTCATATATCCTGAAGAACTTGCAGATATAAGTCCCGATATGGTAGAAGAGGCCACCTTAAGGATGCGATCATGCATTGGCGAGATGGGTCAGAACCTGCTCTCTTTCATTGTTGATGAAAATGCCGGTGAACTGCGGGAACAATTGATGTCCGCAGAAGCAGGGCATTTCTTCCGCTCGGGAAAGCTCAACCTCAGCGGAATCCCTGGCTCTGTTGCAGATATCAGCGGTACTCTGTTCCCTATTGTCGTCAAAACCGGCCAGTGCCCGGAAAGAGGAGTATGGAACAATGATAGGCTGCACATCGCTTCTCTCGCAATGCTTATGGAAGAGGGCAGCGGTTGCCATGTAAGTTCAGGTATTGTGGTCTATTCCAGACATGGTGCTATAAGGAATGTCAATATCCGTTCGGATGACCGGAGGAAGATGCTGCAGGTTCTGGGCAGGGTGCGAAAGATCAAGGACGGTTCCCTTCCGGACAGGAAGGAAAGCTCTTTGTGTGAAGATTGTGCTTACCTGGAAATGTGTAAGGTCAGTTCTTCACTGGCTTCGAAATTCTTTTGATGTACAGACGTAAGCACCCAAAAGCTATTTAATTATTAACCCTTGAGGTCGTACGATGTCAAAACCTCTGTATCTTGGTGAATTACTCCTTTACTGGTGTCCTTCCTGTAATGTTCCTGTACTCGGAAAAGAATGCTCCTGCGGAAAAACCACAAGGCGGGTGACTATAACCCCTCCAGGGGATATCCGTCCTGCGTTCAAATATGAGATCGACCTGATAAACTCAGTTTCTATGGAGCAGTTCAATGCTCCCCTCATAACAGATAACCGTCTGGTTGTGCTGAACAAGTCTCCATATGATGATCGTATGGACGAGATCATCGTTGACGGTGAGGTTCTCGGTAACATCCGTTTTGAGATCGAACAACTGCGCTGGACCCTTCTGCTCAGGATAAACGGTGCCAGGCGTATATTTGATGGCAGTGACAGAAGTTTACTGAAGAACTGGGTGCTCATCGATGAGGGTGCCGAGAAGTTCATTCTGGGCGGTGCAAGCGTGCTGGCACCAGGTGTCGGTGATGCCGATTCGCAGATAATGGAAACGGATGAGGTTGTCGTGCTGGCCCATGACGGAAAGGTGCTGGCAACAGGCCGTGCGCGTATGAACGGTTCACTTATGCTTGAAAGGGGTAAAGGCGTTGCTGTAAAGGTGAGGTTCAAGGAAAGCCCGGGGGATATCACCATTCCGGAAGCTGGCCGGACATGGGATGATGCCGTAGCGGCCAACGAGAAACATCTCCAGGATTTTGTGGAACGCTCTCATAAGTTCATAGACAACGTTGCTTCTTCCGTCGACCGTCCTGTGACGGTATCATATTCCGGTGGCAAGGACAGTCTTGCCGTGCTGCAGCTTGTAAGTGAGTGTCTTGATGACTACGAGCTCCTGTTCGCAGATACGGGTATCGAATTTCCCGAGACCGTGCAGAATGCAATTGACGTTGCCAGTTATTATGACAAACCTTTGAGGTCCATCGGTTCAGGGGAAGCATTCTGGGATTCCATCGACAATTTCGGTCCTCCCAGCGTAGAGGTCCGCTGGTGTTGTAAAGTATGCAAACTTGGACCCATTACACAGCTCATTAATGATAACTATGAGGACGGGTGCCTTACGTTCATAGGCCAGAGAAAGTACGAATCCAGCACACGTGCCAAAAGCGAGAGCGTATGGAAGAATCCCTGGGTGGGTAACCAGGTGG
Source organism: Methanolobus sp. (assembly GCA_033549165.1). Classification (GTDB taxonomy): domain Archaea; phylum Halobacteriota; class Methanosarcinia; order Methanosarcinales; family Methanosarcinaceae; genus Methanolobus. The sequence continues at coordinate 26,694 of JAWSUM010000015.1, read as the reverse complement.
CTGCAGCGCCTATCCAGAACTGGACGGCTATGCATGTCTGGTTGTACATCTTCAAGCACAAGCTCCCCTACAACCTTATGTATGAGAACGGTTTTGACCGTATAGGCTGCTGGCTCTGCCCTTCGTCCTCGCTGGCCGATCTTGTCAGGCTCAAGGAGACCCATCCGGAAATGGAAAAAAGGCTCAATGACTACCTGCTCTCGTATGCAGAGCGTATGGGTCTGTCCGATGAATGGGTCCGGCATGGTTTCTGGCGCTGGAAAAAGCTTCCTCCCCAGTTGCAGGAGATAGCGAAGAAGAAGGGAATAAACCTTGTTCCGAAAAGCAGTGGAATAGATAAACTGAACTTCAGCGTGACATCCGGCTACCGTCCCTGTAAACAGGGGGGCATCTCTGCAGAAGGTGGTTTTGATGCTGCCATCGATCTGGAGAAACTGGAGAATACGGGAATGCTGGAAGCTGCTGGCAAGGCAGCGTATATGGAAGGAGTTGTTTCCCTGCTTCAGGGTGAGGACCGTGTACAGGTCTTTGCTTCCGGAACAGTTACAGCCCGCAGTGATACCGATAAGAAGGCAAAGTCCCTGATGCGTAAGGTTGAGTTCTCGATCCGCAGGGCACTGCTTTGCAGTGGTTGCGGAGTTTGTATCGGGAAATGCCCGGGTAACGTGATCCGGTTGAAAAAAGGGATTGCTGTGATAGGCAATGGCTGCACGCATTGTGGCAAGTGTATCGAGGTCTGCCCGGTGATCAAGTTCAATTCCTGAACCATAAAAAGCAGTATTTTTCCATATTTCTGCATATATTTTTTTATTTTTACTGTAATACGACCAGAAGCCTTATACCTTATTGTCGCCAATCTTTCTCGGTGATTTTTTGGTAAAAAGAGCACTGCTCAGCGTTTCTGATAAGACCGGCATTGTGGATTTCGCGCGTGGACTCGAAAAACTCGACATACAGATAATATCAACCGGCGGCACTGCACGTATTCTTCGTGATGCCGGTGTAGAGGTAACAGACGTCTCGGAAGTTACCGGTTTTCCTGAAATGATGGGCGGCAGGGTAAAGACCCTTCACCCTATGATACATGGCGGCATTCTCTGTGTTCGTGATGATCATGATCACATGGGGGAAGCTGAAAAAGTGAATGTCGAACTTATCGACCTTGTAGCCGTGAACCTGTACCCGTTTGAAATAACAGTATCAAAAGAAGGTGTCCTGCTTGAGGATGCCATAGAGAACATCGATATAGGCGGACCTGCCATGCTGCGATCCGCTGCAAAGAACTATAATTCCGTAGCAGTGGTTTGCGACCCCGAGGATTACGGCTCCGTCCTGAAAGAACTGCGTTCCAGCGGTATTGTTTCCCAGAAGACCAGGGAAAAACTTGCAGTCAAGGCCTTCAGGCACACTGCTGATTATGATGCGACCATAGATACCTATCTCAGCAGGGTGCTGCTGGATGAAGAAGTCCTGCGCATGAACTTCAATGACGGTGTAACCCTCAGATACGGAGAGAACTGGCATCAGGATGCTAAATTCTATAAAGAGGTCGGTGTTTCAGGACCAACCCTTGCAAATGCGAAACAGCTTCATGGAAAAGAACTTTCCTATAACAACTATATAGACGCTGACAATGCTCTGCAGACTGTAAAGGAACTCAGTCATGGAAAAGCTGCAGTCGCAATTGTAAAACATAATAATCCATGTGGTCTTGCAACGGGCAATACGCTTCTTCAGGCACTCGGATCGGCCTGGGACGGTGACCCGATATCCGCTTATGGCAGTATAATCTGCACCAACACTGTCTTTGACCTTGAGTCTGCAGAGTTCCTGAACGGGAAATTCGTCGAGATAATCCTGGCACCTGGCTTCGAGACTGATGCTCTTGAATATCTCAAGAATAAAAGTGCCAACCTGAGGCTTCTTGAACTGCCCGGGTTGAACGAGGATTTCGAAGTAAGGGACACTTACAAATATGTTCTGGGCGGGATGCTGAAACAGGCCCGCAACATTGGTATATATGAAAAATGGGAAATCGTCACTGAAAAGCCCTTCCCCGAAGAGCTTCGCTCCCTGTCGGAGTTCTGTCTCCATGCATGCAAATGTGTGAAATCCAATGCTGTTACCCTTGCCTTTGAGTATGCCGACGGGTGCTACATGATGCTTTCCATGGGAGCCGGACAGCCCAACAGGGTGGATTCCATCAGAAAGCTTGCAGCCACTAAGGCCCGGGAGAATCTGGCTGTCATCTATGAACGCGAAAAACCGGATATGTCTTTTGATGAATACTGCAAGGATATCCTGTCAAAATGCGTGATGGCTTCGGATGCCTTCTTCCCCTTCGATGACAGTATCGTATATGCAGCCGAGAATGGCATTATGTATGTACTTTCACCAGGTGGGTCTATCAGGGATGACGAGGTCATAGCCACGGCTAACCGGCTTGGTGTTGCTATGGTGTTCACTGGAATGAGGCATTTCTTGCATTGAATTCAGTGTTCTTTACTTAGGATCACTGCATGCTTCAAATTTTTTTACATATTCAAAAGAGTATACTTTTATAAGAAACAATAGCATAAAAAACACTATAAAACGATTTAAGGGGCATCTTTAGTTTTTTTCGTTGATAAAATATATAAACGATCAAAACTTCCGTTCTCCTACAGTAGCATGCTTTACCTGATCTGCGTTAAATTTCAGGGAATATGATGTGATCACAGTGATATCAAAAGGATTGTTAAGCATATTGACCTATTCGGAAAAACGCAAGGATATTCTTTTTTTGCTTGCGGAGGGGCCACACACCCTCTCTGATATTAAGGACTATTTCAATGTGTCCTCCCCTGAAATATTCCCGCGGCTCAAAGAAATGGAACATTCAAACCTGATATCCAAGGATGACAAGATCTACTCCATCACACCGATAGGCAAAGCCATACTGAAACATTACAGGCCATTTCTGGACATGTTGAGCACCATAGAGAAGAATGAGACCTTCTGGAAGGATCACATGCTTGATGACATTCCAGAGGCCTCGCTTGAAAACCTGTCGGAGCTAATCGGATGTGAGGTAGTTGCAGACAGTATAGAGAACATCTATGAATCACACAAGGTCTTCCAGGAGAACATTGACAGATCCAATGTGCTAAAAGGTGTGTCATCGATCTTTATACCCAGTTATCCTGATTTCTTCGTAGGGCTTGTAAGTAACAATGTCCCTACTTCCCTTATACTGACAGAGAATGTCTTTTCCAAGGTCGTGACAGAGCACAGGGAAAAAATAGAAACCTTCCTTTCATCACCTGATTCTGAACTTTACGTTATCGATGATCTGAGGGTTGCTTTTGTGGTAACCGATCAATTCTTTTCCATGTCTCTTTTCTTTTCCAATGGTTCCTATGATCCCCGTCATGATATGGTCGGTTATAGTGCTTCGGCGATAAAATGGGGAAATGACCTTTTTGACTATTACAGGGAACAGTCCCGTCGTGTCACTTCCATTTGATATCCTCTTAAAGCACAAGACTGGAAATTGATCTGAGCCCCACAATGGAGCTTGATTCTCCGTCTACAAGGAAAAGTCGTTTTGTCTGTCTGTTCCTGCTTTCGATATCCACGGGTCGGGTAAATTTCTTGATCGTCATAATACCTGCCAGCAGACTATAAGACAGTACGACAGGCTCAAAGCCAATTGTTCCGTTCAGCAGGAAGAGCATGAGCGTGGAATGCGAAACAAGGTGCATGCAAAAGAGAAGTACTCTGGTCTTTTTTTCACCAAGGGTGACTGGTAATGTCCTGATGCCTGCCATGAAGTCACCTTTGACATCCTTGAAATCATATATGGCAGAATTGACAAAGAGTTTGGTACCAAAGAAAAGGAATACCAATAGGGTGGGAAGTATATTCTCTGCAGAAGCGCCAGCAATGCCGGCAATGAATGCTCCCCATGTAAGTCCGACAACTGTGTTCTTGACCCCCATACTGCCTTTAAGTCTCAATTTGAATTTACCAAGTGTTAGTCCTTTGGTATAGAGGTAGCCCGTAACAAGGGGGAGAAAAGCAATGGCTAATAGTCCGCCAGTAGCAAGAATAAAAGCTCCTATGATAAAACAGATCAACGATATGAAAAGAGCTGTTTTACTGGATGCTCCTTTTAGTTCGGTACGGTTGATGGCGTCCTCCTCGGTATCCATTGCCCTGTCAAGTGTATAGACAGCGTATATGATCAGTGCTCCTGCAATGCAATGTAGGCTGACGCATTCCGTCTGGATTAGCAAAAAGGCAATGTATATCCGGAAAGCGCCTGAAATAGAAACAAGCATGGAACTCTTCAGAAGGTGAAGCGTGGCTATTAGTCTGGCGTTGAAGAAAGTGTGATTCAGCTCGTATTTCTTGAGTAAGAATCCAGGTAGGTTGATAAAGCCATTTGAACTCATAGTAACAAATGGCGCAGCACTACGTAATATTATTTACTGAGTATAATATTATACCATTGAACTAATATCCATTTATAGATGTAACTATCAATGGTTTAAAATAGTATCAATTTTCTTGCCCGATGGGTTCAGGCTACGCTTTTTTAAATTCAGCTTATTCTTCTGATTTTCTTTATAATTACATTATAATTTTATACTATAAATAATTTTGCTACTTGTATATTATATTTTTCCATCTTATTATAGTACCAGACTAATCTTAGTTCGAGATTAATATATATATTCTAAAGACGAATGAATAAATAAAATAGTTGTCAGCAGACATTATATGGGAATTAACAATGTTAAAAACGCTTTCAGTCTCTCTATATAGGATGTGTGTTTAAAAATGGTTTTTATTTATGACACTCCGGTTGAAATGAATTGCTCCTTTTCCAACACGGATTTCCTTCATCGGAAAAGGTCAGATATCGGGATTGCTTCCGATTCCGGAATAAATTGTTTTTATCATGATCCAGTCTACTTTAAAGGAAATGAAGGTTCTTGCTACTGGTTAGACTCTAAAGGCATTACAATACACTTTTGTGACCTGGGTAGTGCTAATGATCTATCCCCGGAATATATCAATTTAACATTGACTACTGTGCTTGTATCGGTATCTTCTTTTGATGAAAAATATGTTCTCAGATTTGCCGAAAGACTATTTTCAAAGATAAAAAACGTCTTTGATATGGAATCCAGTCCTGACGACAGTATTGATATTGTCCTGGGATGGAAATCCATTGCCCTTCTTATTCTTTCATCAGCCCATTCCATGAAAGATGGTATCGGGGTCATGATAGGTTCCGGGAGCTACAGGGTACTTTGTTAATAGCTCTGCGTTTTACGTTCATTCATGTCCTCGGAATATCCATGCCTGTCAGCATGGAGGAGCAGATAGCCACTGAATGTAAAGAAAACCGGTGCAACAGGGATGGTCCTGAAAGAACTGTTCCATACCGCCACAGAACTTACCATTGTCAGGACTGCGCAGGCAAGAAGCAGTATTCCAATAGTCCGGATGTTCAGGTGTATCTCTATATTTTCCCTGAAGAGTTCGTAGAACATGACAACTATACACAGTAACGCTGCCATTAACCAGGTTATCGTTCTTATCGATGGCAGGAAACCTCCATAAGATAATAGTGTCGTTTGTTCCATCAGATCCACGAAGAGCATCCCGTACTGAGCATCGAAATTAGTATAGAGGACAGAGAACTTGATACCCCATCCGGTTGAGTAGTCGCTGGTGTAGAAGTAGAACTCCCAGGGAACGATAAGGCAGATAAGGGGTAGGATCTTTCTCATAAGGAGAATGTCGGTGGGGCTGATCTTTATATTTTGCATACAATATAATAATTGCTTTTATTATATATTGTTCTCCCCATCAAAAGAACACCTATATATAGTACTAGGTGTTCTATATATTCGTCAAAATAACGATTATTACAGAGGGATTACAATAGAAACAAGAAAAGTTCAGCAGACAGGCGGTTCTACATATATAATCTCCCTTCCGAAACCCTGGGCGGATAAAGTTGGAATAAAAACAGGAAGCAGGGTTAGTTTGTACCCACAACCCGACGGTAAACTTGTTATCGATCCCATTCACGATTCTCCTCCTGTCAAGAGATGCACTATCGATGTCTCCGGCAGAATGGGTGATGTTCTCAAAAGGGATCTCATTGCAGCATATCTTGTAGGTTCCGATATAATTGAGATCAAGGCTGACCGGATACTTGCAGACCAGAAGAACACTATCCGGGAAATGTGTTATAAACTTATAGGACCGGAGATCATCGAGGAGACTGCGAAGAAAGTTGTCATTCAGGACCTGCTGAATCCTGATGAGATCTCTATAAAGAAAAGCGTTCGTCGCATGTTCCTTATCTCTAATTCCATGCACATGGATGCAATAAGGGCTATAAAGATGCTTGATAATGATCTTGCACTGGATATCGATCACAGGGATGATGATGTTGACCGTTTGTTCCTTTTAATAGCCAAACAGTACAGGGCTATTCTGAGGGGTGCCAAATTGCCGGATGCAGCAGATACCTCTATAGATGAATATCATGATCTCAGGATGGCTGCAGGTCCCATTGAACGTATTGCGGATCATGCACGTAAGATAGCCAGGGTCACGTTCTCACTTAAAAAACCAATCCCTGATGATATCATGTCAATGGTTGAAAAGACCAGCGACCTCGCACGCAGGATAGTTGAAGATGCCATTGATTCCCTGTACAACTCCGACGTCGATCTGGCCAATCAGGTTATTGAGAAAGTTGAAAAGATGTCTCCCCTGATCTCAAAGCTCAACGAGGCCAGTTTGAAACTGGATTCAAGTGAAGCTATTGTTGCTATGGGAATTGTGATCGATAGTATTGACAGGACCGGAGATTATGGTGCAAACGTGGCTGAGATCTCGATAAACTCTGCAATGGCAAGTCAAAAATGATCATGGTTCGTTTTTCAGCTGGATTCGGATCGCATGTAAATTTGACAGGCTATTCAGAAATACTATCATTGAAGGGATATATAATAACAAATATATGCCAATGATTGTTTATAGTAGGAAAAAGATTCAAAAATCCTAATACCCGATGCACGGAGGGAATGAATGGGCGTAATAAAAAGGTTTAAAAAGAATTTTGCAGACCTCTTCAAAAAACTGTTCAACAAACAGAATGCACGTATTGGAATCTATGGTCCGCCAAATGCCGGGAAGACCACTCTGGCAAACAGGATCCTCAGGGACTGGACGGGCGATGCCATGGGCTCTGTATCTCATGTTGCACACGAGACCAGACGCGCAAGGCGAAGGGAAGGTGTAACCATAAAGACCAATGGCAATTCTATTACCCTTGATATCATTGATACTCCGGGACTTGCCACAAAGATCGATTTCCATGAGTTCATGGAGCAGGGTATGGATGAGGCTGAGTCCAAAAGGCGTGCAAAAGAAGCTACCGAAGGTGTTATTGAAGCTGTGAAATGGCTCGAGAATCTGGATGGCGTAATTCTGGTGATGGATGCGACAGAGGATCCGTTCACTCAGGTCAATGTGACCGTTATCGGAAATATGGAAGCACGCAGTCTTCCCCTCCTGATCGTTGCCAATAAGGTGGATTTGCCTGAATCATCAGCTCCGACTATCAGGGACGCCTTCCCGCAACACCCAATGGTTGCGATATCAGCCCTTGAAGGAAAGAACATAGATACTCTGTACGAAGAAATCGCAAAGAGGTTCGGGTGATTATGATGCAGGGTTTCCAGATGGATCTGATCTCGGAAAACAGGCTTGCTGAAATGACCCCGGTTGAAAAGGTCAGATTCATCATTGATGAGGTCAAAGAGGGTAAGATATTGGTCCTTGAGAAGGGTCTTAGCCCGGAAGAAGAGGCCAGTCTTATTGAAATGACAATGACACTTATCGAGCCTGATGGTTTTTCAGGTATTGAGATGGAGAGCTACCCTTCGGAGGTTGACACTTCTTTCCTGGGAAGGATATTGAAAAAGAATGTCACGAAGTCGAGACTTACGGTTATCGGACCTGCGGACCAGTTGAGGACACTGAAGAAGGACCGTAACATGATAAGTGCTTTCGTTTCTAACCACAAATAATTGCGTGAACTTTAATGAGGATAAATAAGGAAAATCTGGTATCTCCTCACCTCTCCTTTTCATCCTTTGAGATGGGGAGGGATGATGTGAATCTGGTATGTACATACGGTAAAATCTCCATCTGGTTCGGACGCCAGGTTCCCGATGTGGTAATTGGGCAGATATTGCTCGGGATTGCAAAGATCGATCAGGGTGCGGTTCATGAGCTGGAGCTGGTCTGCGATTTTGATGAGATCACGGATTTTGAAAGCAATGGTTATGTGCTGGTATCCTATGCCCGGTCAAAGGGGGGTTACAAGACTACATTCAACATTCCTTTTTCAAGTAAGAAGGCTCTTTTCAATCTTGCAGGTTCATTAACCAGAGAACTTAAGAATGAGGACACAGTTGTGGACTGCTACTGGACCGGAGACAACTCTGATATCATGCGCCTGCATGAAGAACTCAGCAGTATCGAAGGCTGGAAGATCAAGAACATCAATTATAAAGAAGATTTCAAAGATAAGCATTATGAATAGTGTTATTCAATTTTTATTTATGTGAGGTTATCAGATCATGAAAGAAATAGATATGACCGAATGTGAGCATCTAAAGTCCTCTATCCTGCTGATGGCAGTACATCTTGAAAAGTTAGCAGGCGAGATCGACAACGATTCGATAAAAGAGATGCTGACAGAGATCATGAGTGCAAGGCGCGTTTTTGTATTGGGGGCAGGAAGGTCAGGTCTTGTGGGAAGAGCTTTTGCCATGAGACTCATGCACCTTGGTCTCTCTTCTCATGTGGTTGGCGAGACAACGACTCCTGCTGTAAGCGGTGAAGATGCGGTGGTTGCCATATCCGGCTCAGGTCAGACCCGCTCCGTTGCAGATCTTGGAAAGGTTGCAAAGGATATCGGTGCGAAGGTAATAGCAATAACTTCCAACAAGGACTCAAAACTCGGGAATCTTGCGGATGTTGTTGTCGAACTGCCGGGAAGGACCAAGGAAGATGTCGGAGGTTACCTGGAACGTCATATGCGCGGTGAATACAGTTACCTTACTCCTCTGGGCACCTCCTTCGAGACTTCCGCAAGCGTTTTCCTTGATGCCGTTATTGCAGAGCTCATCTTTATAACAGGTGCATCCGAAGCTGATCTCAAGTCACGGCATACTAATATCGAGTAATGGTGATAACGATGGCCAATCCGAAGTTTGCACAAAGGGTGCTGGATATAGATATATCCGGTATCCGAAAGATGTTTGAAGCCGCAGGATCGGATGCTATCAATCTCGGCCTGGGGCAGCCGGACTTCGATACTCCTGTGCATATAAAACAGGCTGCCATCGACGCTATAAACGATGGCTTTACAGCCTATACCTACGGGGCAGGCATCCAGGAACTTCGGGAGGCTATCAGTTCCAAGTTCGAGAGGGAGAACAATTTCAATGTTACTCCTGCTGAGGTCATCGTTACATCCGGAGCATCAGAAGCACTGGAAATAGCCATTGCTTCCCTCGTAGGACCCGGGGATGATGTGCTTATCGCAAATCCGGGTTTTGTATCCTACAATGCGCTCGTGGGACTTATGGGCGGTAAAGTATCATCACTTCCCCTCGGGGATGACCTCACCATCAGGCCTGAGGATGTTGTGGAGCGGATCACTCCGAATACCAGGGCATTTATCGTCAATTCTCCTGCGAATCCTACCGGTGCGGTCCAGAGCAAAAGTGACATGAAGGCATTTGCGGAGATAGCCGACGACCACAATATCACATTGATCTCGGATGAGGTGTACGAGCATTTCATCTACGAAGGAGAACATGTCAGTCCGGCCTGCTATTCGGATAATGTGATTACGGTGAATGCCGTATCCAAAACCTATTCAATGACCGGCTGGAGGCTTGGTTATGTTGCTGCCAGGCGTGAGTACACCGAGCAGATGATAAAGGTGCACCAGTATGTCCAGGCATGTGCCAACTCTATTGCCCAGAAGGCAGCAGTTGCAGCCCTGAACGGGCCCATGGAGCCAGTTATACAGATGCGCGAGGAATTCAGGCAGCGCAGGGACCTCCTTGTAAAAGGTCTTAATTCCCTTGGCATGGAATGTGACCTTCCAAAAGGTGCCTTCTACGCATTTCCAAAGGTAGAGGATTCCGTAGATGTTGCAGGAAAGCTGGTTTCCAATGGTGTGATAGTTGTTCCGGGAACAGCATTCGGCAGTGGCGGTGATGGCTACATGCGTCTTTCCTACGCAGCTTCCCAGGAAGGCATAAAAAAGGCTCTCCATATAATGGAAAACGTTCTTTGAATGCTAAAAACTGTGAATGTTAAAAAATGAGTTAACAGGTATACAGAGGTCCTGGGCCTCTATTCCTTACTTTGACTTTCTCGGATCATCCCGACCAATCTTTCCAGAACTTCCTTTACTCCTTCTCCGGTAGCTGTGGACATCTTCATGTCAACAATATCCAGCTCTTTGAACTGGGGGAGATCTGCCTTGTTCGCAACAACGAGTAAAGGTAGCGGGAACTGTTCTCTCACCTCATCGAGCATGTTGATCTGTTCAGGAATCTCATAACCACATGTCTCAGAGGCATCTATGATGAAAAGTACTACTGCGTTCAGGTGTTTCAGTGCAGTGATGGCCTGAAGTTCTATCTCGTTCCTCTCTGACATCGGCCTGTCGAGAAGCCCGGGTGTATCCATTACCTGATACCTGTCATTCCCTATCATGAAATGTCCGATGGACACGCCTTTTGTGGTGAAGGGATAGGATGCTATTTCAGGTCTTGCCCCTGTTGCCATGGAAACAAAACTGGACTTGCCGATATTCGGATAGCCTGCAACGACGATGGTCGGTTCATTGTGAACGTCAGGTAGTTTCCTGAGCTTGTTACGTGCCTCATTTAATAACTTGAGTTCCTTATCTATTGAACCCATGATGGACCCAATGCGTCCGAAGCACTGTTTCCTCAAGGCCATAGGGTCCCTTGAACGGCGCATCTTGCCTACATATTCCCTTGCAACCTCGTGTATCTTGGCGCTGGCCCAGTCTATTCTGGAAAGGGCTTTCCTCATCTCGTCAACACCCACAAGTATATCTGTTAGTTCGTAGTAGAACGGAGGAAGGTCCTCAAAAGTGGGAAAACGGCGGACTATGTTTGCCAGGTTGTCCGTAAGTATATTGGCCGAGGTCAGCACCATCGATTCATTTGCTTTAAGTAGAGTCTCTCTTCCGGTAACGGTCTTTCCGGACATTGCCCTGGTTGCCCTTCTGAATGACTTGTCAAGTAATTCATCTGATGTAGGGACAGTGTGGATCTTTTCAAATATCATATTCTCTTTACCTGTCGGGCTCAATCACCTGAAGATATAAATTTGTGTTCCTTGCCAATAGACTATATTCTTTTTAAGTATCGTGTAGTTGAAATACTACAAATATATATATCTCTTTTGAGTATTGTATAGTTGTTTCAGGGAACGGTGATTTGATGGAGCTAGCTCCTATCCAAAAAGATATTCTCATAGCATTGATCAATCTTCAGAGAGAAAAAGACCGTGCAGTAAAAGGCGAGGAGATTGCCGAACTTATAAACCGCAATCCGGGTACTGTCAGAAACCAGATGCAGTCCCTTAAAGTCCTCGGGCTGGTCGAAGGTGTTCCCGGTCCAAAGGGCGGATATAAAGCTACAGGTGAAGCCTATGAGGCGCTCAGCATAACCGCAATGGAGCATGAGGCCCAGGTGCCGATATTCCGCAATGATGAACTTGTGGGTGGTGCAACGGTAGCGGAGATTAGTTTTACCACGGTCAGACATCCTGACCTATGTCACGGTATTATCAAGGTACTTGGTAACATCAAGAGTTTCGAACAGGGAGACAAGCTTCAGATGGGCCCGACGCCTGTCAATAAGCTGGTAGTGCGTGGTGAAGTGGTGGGTCGTGATGATACTCACAACACTCTGGTATTCTCAATTAACGAGATGATCTCACTTCCAAAGAAGCCTGTTAAGAATTATGCGCGCATGAACATAATTTCCATTAATGCGAACGCGTCCATCCAGGAAACTGCAAGAATGCTTGTGGAAAATGGCATACATGGCGCGCCTGTGAGGGACAATGACGAGATAATCGGCATAGTTACCTTCACCGACATCGGGGATGCAGTAGCAAGTGGCAAGATGACTGCCAAGGTCAAGGACATCATGACAAAGGAGTTGATCACTGTGGATGCAGAAACTTCCCTGTATGATGCCGTAAAAGTGTTCGATAAACACAATATCGGCTTCCTGCTTGTTGCTTTTGAGGGTGTGCCAAGGGGCATTCTCTCCAAGAAGGATATTTTCCACGAGCTGACTGTTTACTAAGATACTAAACGGTCTCTTTCTTATTTTCTGCGTTTTTTGAGCTCTTCCGCTATTTCATCAAGGGTGATCCCCTTTGCGACAAACATCACCAGGAGGTGGAAAAGCAGGTCAGATGACTCATAGGTCATCTCTTCTTTTTTATTTCCCTTGACCGCAAGTATTGTCTCAATTGATTCCTCTCCCACTTTCTCGAGTATCTTGTCAATACCCTTCCTGTGGTTCAGAAGGGAACATACATAGGAATTCTCAACCGGGTTGTTCTTGCGTTCGAGTATAACATCATAGATCTCATTGAGAATTGAAAGGTCAGTATCGGTCATGATTTATCTCCTGCGGCGAAATATGGACATATCTCATTTATGTCTATCTGTAGTCAGGACTAAAATGAGCGAAATTCGAGAGAAAGAGTATAGTGACGTTGGCTTGTAATCCTACACAATATGACGGGACTGTGTTGGTAATCCAACGTCTTAAAGTATCATATTAATTTTGTCATATAATTGTTTTGGTCGCAGATCAAAAAAGATGGAGCAGAAGAGGCTCATATCTTTCGTGGGTCTGTGATCTCTCCGGTGAGGGCGGAAGCAGCTGCTGTTGCAGGTGAGCTAAGGTACACAAAGGATTGCGGACTTCCCTCTCTTCCCTTGAAGTTACGGTTGGATGTTGCAAGTCCTACCTCCCCGTCTCCGAGAAGTCCGAATGAACCGCCCATGCATGGTCCACAGCATGGTGATTCGACTATTGCTCCTGCGTCCATGAACTGCTCTATGTAACCTGCTTTCAGGACCTTCATGTATTCTGTCCTTGATGCAGGGATGATCAGAAGCCTCACATCTTTTGCAACAGGTTCGTCACCCATCATCTTGGCAACGACCTCGATATCCTCGAACCTTCCGTTGGTACAGGAGCCTACGAAGATCTGGTCTACCTTTGTGCCTTCAACCTCTGTTACAGGCTTCACATTGTCTACGTTGTGTGGGCATGCGACCTGTGGCTCAAGGTTGCTGACATCGTACTCGTGAAGTTCGCATTCTGCGTCTTCATCGGATGTCCAGTAAGGGTCGAACTCATAGTCTGGTATACGCTCTTTGAGGTACTTTGCTGTGACCTCATCAGCTTCGATGATGCCTGCCTTTCCTCCCATTTCGATGGCCATGTTGGAAATGGTCATGCGTTCGGACATCGGCATTGACCTGATTGTTGAGCCTGCATACTCTGCTGCCTTGTATCTTGCTCCTTCTGCACCTACGTCTCCGATGAGGTGGAGGATGACATCCTTTGAATAGACGTGCTTCGGGAGCTTTCCTTCAACTTCGAACCTGATGGTCTCAGGTACCTTGAACCAGAGCTTTCCGGATGCGAATACAGCAGCCATATCGGTTGATCCGATACCCGTTGAGAATGCACCGAGTGCTCCATAGGCACATGTGTGTGAATCGGAGCCTACAACCAGATCTCCTGGCTTGACGTGTCCCTTCTCAGGCATTACCTGGTGGCAAACGCCTTCATAAACATCGTAATTGATTATGCCCTGCTCCTTGGCGAATTTCCTGAGCATGATGTGATTGGCAGCGGCGTTGAGTGAATCTGCCGGTACCTGGTGGTCGAAAAGAATGACTATTTTGCTGGGATCCCACACTTTCTTCTCTTCCTTATCCCTCATGATCTCGTAAAAACCTTCGACCGCAAGTGGCCCTGTGATATCATGGGTCATTGCCCTGTCGATGTTCGCAAGTACGAATTCCCCGGCTTTTACCTTCTTTCCGGAAGCCTTTGAAAATATCTTCTCGGAGATTGTCATTGCTTGGTCAGTATTAGTGGACATGGTAATCACTTTACAAGTGTAATCTTTTATAAATTAATCGATGATATGTTCGTTCTTAAGTTCAGTCCTGTGACTTCCCTTGCTGTCATGTACTATATAGTTAATAATACCTTCCCGTATATTGTCCAGGGCTTTATTAAGATTTTCAGTTCCCTGTTCGAATCCTTCGTATATCTTGTAGAGTCGGATGGTTTCCTCAATTTCCGCAATGTATCTGAATATAACTTCTGCTGCAAGTTTCAGGCTATCTTCATGTGGGATCTGCTGGCCGAGCCCCTCACACTCTGATGTCTTCAGCTTCCCGCTTTCCATGTAGAATGGGTAGGTACTGCACAGCATGGGGCGTACATCATATATGCCACAGCGGTTACCTGCTACTTTATCCGGGATGAAGCTGCAATCTCCATTCCTTTTCCGGAGTAGTTTCCATCCGAAGGTATGGATATTGCCATCAGTGTCGATCAGGTCCCTGTTGTCTTCTAGATATCTTTCATCAGGCAGGATGCCGGGTACATCTGTGGTAAAGGGCATGGCTACCCGGGAATGTTCCAGTCTGTTGTTATTGCATATACTCTCTATTTCTTCAGGGCTAACTACTACGGTATTGTCTCCATGCTCTTTCCTGCAACATTTACCACACATGTTGCAGGAGAATCCAATATTGCGTATTTCTGACGCAATTTCCTCGATACTTATCTTTTCTGCTGTCTCGAGTTCTTCAGCCAGGTCCTGTATGAGGAGTTCTTTTAATTTCACACTCATCTTCGTTGTTCTAGGTGAAATTGGTATAAGGATTTATTGTCGGCGTTCTATTTACTAAATCGTAGAGTAGAATGCTATCGATTGTTGTTGGGGAAGTGGTACGAGTTCCCATGTTATATATATATATATATATATATATCAATTAGAATAGTTTATTTTATATATGTATTAAAACATCATTTATTTTATATATTATTTCATGCATAATAGGGGTCGATTCATGTAATTCTGGTTTCAGGTATATGCTCATGAGCTCCTCTGAAAATGCCTTCAAGTTGTTTTTTTTGATCTGTGGGGTATGGAACATTGGCTGCCTGGATTTTAATGATTGACCGGGCTGTAAAGAAATAAAGACTTCGCGGGTTGCCTCACGGTACGATCTGTCCGTCTAATACTGCTGTTTAGATGTGTGTATGATTTGTATGGCGGAGTAATACCCTCGTATGCTATTGATTTTTCCGCAGTACTGTTTTTTCTTTGCTATGGTTGCCGTTCATTCATAAATGTATTTTTATTATGTTCTTGTTGTCGTACTCTACATAACATTACATACTCTTCGTGACCTATTTCCGATGAGATTATGTGTGCAGTTCATCTTTCACGGTGCCCGGCTTATGAATATGCATGAACCAGTATGAAATCCCGGTTTTCCGGTTCGTATTGATGTATTACCGATTCATAACCTGGAACAGTCATTTATTGGCCTGAATCCCGCAGGTCTGCTATCTGCTGAAGTAAAAGAACAGCAAGATCCGATTTGAATTATAATATATCGGAAGGTGACGTTGTGGTTAGATTATTATCGCTTTCATCAGGGCTGTTTGGCATCAACTTGAGTGAAACGATCCGGCTTCAGGAACAGGTTGCAAACGTAATGGTGTCATAGGATGTTATACGCCGAAATATGCCTATAAAAATATCTATATTAAATTACGCACAATATGGTGTATATAATGGATTATGTGTATGTGTCTGTAAAGTCAAATGCATTCGAAATCTAAAAAAAGATTGCAGGGAGAATTTACTCGTCGTTCTCTTCCACACCGACGGCGCCAAGGAACCGCTTGACCACAGCCTCATTGACCAGTCTCAGAAGGGTTTGCCTGTCTTTTGCCGAGCTGAAAAGTCCGAGTTCTATCTGTGCTGCAGCCGCATTGGCATGTCCTCCTCCGGCATCTTCTCCGAAGGCGCGTTTCATGACATCGCCCAGGTTCACACGAATGTCGTTGCTTCTGCCGGAAATGAAGATCTTGTCTTCACTTACTCCGAATACGATAGTCGTGGAAATACCTTCGAGATTAAGGAGATAGTCGGCAGCCTGTGGCAAGGTATCTCTGTCGCGAATGCTTCCGACGTTTGAGAGCAGGTAACTTCCTATGACCTGTCTGTTATTGATGGCCTCTCCCAATACGTCCAGGGTCTCGATCGACATTGAAGGACGTTCGAGCTGGTCCAGTATGTCATGATCTGATAGCGGGTAAAGATATGATGCAGCTGAGAGGTCAGCGGAGTCTGTATTTCTCTTAAAGTCCATGGTATCGGTTCTGATACCGTACAACAGGGCTGTTGCAAGTTTGCTGTCAATATCCACGTTAAGCTCCTGCAGGTACTTGGTAACGATGGTCGAGGACGCGCCAACATTTGGACGTATATCAATGAACTCTGCATCTATCTCAGCATCCGTGATCGGGTGGTGGTCGATTATGACCCCTATGCTGGTGTTCGGGGGCAGAGGATTGTTGGCTCCCGGGACCGAACAGTCGATGAGTGCCATCTTATCATAGGTTGCCAGTTCTATCTCATCCATCCTGTAAAGATCGATGTCCAGCAGATTCACAAAGGCCTTGTTTTCCTGATGCCCGATCTCTCCCTGGTATACTATATCGGTTACAACATCATAAGAATGAGCTATTGCCATGAGTCCCAATGCACCTGCAATGGCATCCGGGTCGGGATTATTATGGACCACGATTGCAAGCTGTTTGCCTCTGATTCCCTCGAACCATTGTGTCAGCTTGTTACCACGCCTGAGTCCTTCGGCACGTTCAAGTGACCTTGAAAGGGATTTTGCAACCATCCTGGGTGGCATGATGACAAGGTCCGCACCCATTGTCTCCATTTCCTGCATATTGATAACATCAGGAGCTCTTGCAACACAGTAAACATCCCTAGGGACCTTCTTCCTTACATTCTCAAGGGCTGCCTTGTTTGCCTGCGGATCGGAACTCAGGATAAGTATGCCTGCAAGGTTCTTGGTGTTTATCCTGTCAAGAAGTGTGGGGTCACTCACGTCACCTACAATGGCTTCATAGGCTTCGTCGCGCAGAGTTTCCACTTTCTGTGCATCCTTGTCGACAATTATCAGGTCCTTATCAAGTTCCCTGAGTTCTTTGGCCAATGCAAAACCAAAACTCCCACTGCCAAGTATGAGGTATGTGGGTTTTATTTTTATTCTGTCTGCAGCACTGACCTCTTTTGCAATGGCGCTAATAAGATTACCTCCATTTTGTGTAGAATCGATTTAATATGTTTAAATAATTGCGGTAAAAGAAAAACTGTGTTTGACTCAAAATAGGATGTTTACCAAGGGATAAATAGTTAACTTAATTAATGTTCCTTTCCTGAATGCCCTTCCGCATCTTGTAAATCTTTATCTTTCACTTTCCTGGCCAATCGAAATGACTATTTTCAAGGCAACTGAAATTTCAATGCCGACAAAATAAATCCCTTCCTGTGAAGATAATCTCGTACGCTCTTTTCCCGTTGTGATGTAAATTAAACAAGGTTTAGGTTAAATAAAAAAAGAGTTAATTAGGTCTTGCGGGTCGTGGGGTAATGAGCCGCATTATTTGGGAGTGGAGCTAAGGGATATGGGGATATCCCGGATTCACAAGGAGAGGGGGCACCGTAAGCGTGGTGGTTTGTCTGGTGCCTCGCCTTAACTCCTATACTATTACCATTAAAGAACGGAGTATTGTATATTTTGGTATTTGTTTGATATTTGCTACGTATTTTCCTTCTTTTATTATCTCTTTAAGCTCACTATAGAACATTGAATTTATCTTAAATAATGTGACTAATCGAATCGCACTGCAGGATGGAAAAGTCTAATGAAAAAGAACTTGCTTGACGTGATATTTGCTTCGGACAAGAGAAAGAATGTGCTTCTTTTGCTACAGGATGGCCCATTGGAGATGGAATTCCTCCTCAACTCTCTTCATACAAGCCGGCAGGCTTTATTACCTCAGATCAGGATGCTGGAAGACCATAAACTTCTCTGCAAGAACACGGGGGATGTTTATGAACTGACAGTTATCGGCAAACTGATAGTCCGTGAAATGGTTCCTCTTCTTGGCCTTGTGGATGTACTGGATAAGAATATCGATTACTGGGGAACCCACGACCTGGGTTTCATACCTCCTCATCTGTTGAAACGACTAAATCAACTTCAACCTTCTACTGTCATTGAACCTGAACTGTCAGTAATCTATGAGATCAACAGGGATTTCAAGGAAAAAGCCAGGGAATCAAAATCAATGACCTCATTCACCACTTTTCTGTTCCCCGATTATACTTCTTTTCTTTCTGAACTGAAGGATCTGGAAGTGGAAATGTCCTTGATAATAACGAATGAACTCTTCCAGAAGATAAAGAAAGAGAATTATGAATTTCTTCGGACATTTGTAACTGAGGGGCATGGTAAATTGTTCTTATATTCTGAGGACGTACATGTGGTCTCGTTCTCACAGAACGATCATTGTATTTTATTCAGGCTATTTTATAAAGATGGCAATTTCGATAATAAAGTGCTCATGGTTCACGGCCCAAAAGCCCTGGGCTGGGGGAAAGAATTATTCGAGCACTGTAAACAGAATTCAATGCCTGTTACCGATGTTTGAGAATGGTTCCAGGTTATTCTTTCCCGCGATTATCTGAAAGTTCATTGTTATCTTTCAGGATTTCAGCTAAAGGTTTATTTGGTTTTACTCTTATAGTCTAACATAAAGATGAAGGCGAATAAAGCATGAGACGGTATGCCGGGAGAAATTCACTCATGGATTCGGCCACAGATCCGATATGCGAGTTTCGGAGTAATCGATCACATAAAACAGGTAATCATGGATGCTATTACATTTTCCCGTATGAAGGCCATCGACATCAACTGCGCATATCTGGGATTAGGTCCTCTGCAACTGATGGAGAATGCAGGTGCAGGCATTGCACATGAGATCAGCTCCAGACTGAATTCGGGGACAGTGCTTTTCATTGCCGGAAGGGGCAATAACAGCGGAGATGCCCTTGTAGCTGCAAGACACCTTGCGATCAGGGAAGGCTACAGGATAAAGGTACTTCTTCTCGGGCGTAAGTCCCAGATCAGGACTGAAGAGGCACAGGCTAACTTCTCTTTGCTCGGCTACAGTGGTATCAGTGAGATCAGGGAAATATCCGATTCCTCAGAATTGAAAGTGTATCATGGATGGAGTGAAGCTGATGTTATCGTTGATGCTATGCTTGGTTCCGGGATAAGGGGTCCCGTGAAGGAACCGGAATCAACAGCAATAGACTTCGTCAATAATTCAGGAAAATTCGTTATTTCAGTCGATACGCCTTCCGGTTTTGATCAGAGCGCCGATGTGCCTGGAAAATGTGTGAATGCAGATATCACCCTTACATTTCACAGGATGAAAAAAGAACTGCTTTTGCCAGGTGCCAAACAGTTCACAGGTGAGGTAAAAGTCATTGGGATTGGTGTCTGCAGGGATGCTGAGGATTTTGTAGGAAAAGGTGACCTCATGAACCTGCGTAAAAGAAGTCCGGAATCCCACAAAGGTAACTCGGGCAGGGTGCTGGTGATTGGCGGTGGGCCTTATTACGGAGCACCTGCA
Organism: Methanolobus sp.; assembly: GCA_033549165.1. GTDB lineage: Archaea > Halobacteriota > Methanosarcinia > Methanosarcinales > Methanosarcinaceae > Methanolobus. The sequence continues at coordinate 6,772 of JAWSUM010000015.1, read as the reverse complement.
TTTGCAGGCATGGCGGCCCTGAGGGCCGGTGCGGATATAGTGACACTGGCAGTTCCCGAAAACATTGCGAACACTGTGGCATCCTTTTCTCCGAACCTGATACTGGTCCGTTCCCTGTCCGGGGATTTCCTCAAGCCGGAACATATCCCGAAGATATGTGACCTTCTGGAATCCCACGATGTAGTGGTGATAGGTCCGGGTCTGGGGAGGGGGGAAAAGACCCTGGAGGCAATCGCACAAATATTGCCTCTGTGTAAAAAAGCAGTAATAGATGCTGATGCCCTTTATAATATCTCACTACCTATACAGGGAAAAGGAGAGCTCATAATAACTCCTCATGCAGCCGAGTTCGCCCGCCTTGCAGGTGAAAGGCCACCTGAATCCATTGAACAGAGGAAGGAAATGGTCCGTGCCTTTTCAAAAGAGAAGCAGGTTGTAACCCTTCTAAAAGGAAATATTGATGTCATATCCGATGGGAAGGATGTAAGGCTTAACAGGACCGGAAATGCCGGTATGAGCGTGGGTGGCACGGGTGATGTACTTGCAGGTATCGTAGGGGCGCTGTTTACGGTCAACGGGGCAATGGATGCGGCATGTTGCGGGTGTTTTATTAATGGCCTGGCAGGGGACCTTGCTTTCAAAAAGCGAGGCTGGGGCTTGCTTGCAAGTGATATTGTTAAAAGGATAAATATTGTCACAAAGGAGTTGTGAATATGGAAAGTGAAGGTCGTAAAGTACTTGTGGATATTGAAAGGAAACGTATACGTATAACTGTGAGTCATGGTGAGGATGAAGGGATATTGAAACTGAGCCTTGAAGAAGCAAGGGACCTGGAAGAAAAACTAAATAGCACTATTGAGGATTACCTGCAGAGGCAGAATCTGAGGATCGACTGATAAAACGGTGATCTGTTGAAAAAAGAATTCACACACATTCAGGACGACCGTGCGGTCATGGTTGATATCGGCGACAAGGCAGTGGTCACCAGGAAGGCTGTTGCATCCGGTGACATAGTTCTTAGCAGGGATACCGTGGAAATGATAAAGACAGGCTCTGTCGAAAAAGGGAATGTCCTTTCAACCGCAAGGATCGCTGCTATCCTGGCTGTCAAGAGAACGCCGGAAATGATACCAATGTGCCACCAGATCCCTATCACAAGTGTTGATGTGGATTTCTCAATCGGTGAGGAACATGTTTCTACAGTCGTGGAAGTACGTTCGCTGGGACGGACCGGCGTTGAGATGGAAGCGCTTACCGGTGTTTCCGTAGCACTTCTTACAGTGTGGGACATGGTGAAGTCTGCCGAAAAGGACAATACAGGTAACTATCCCCATACCTGTATACGTAACATAAAGGTCGTTGAGAAGATAAAAGGCGACCAAAACTAATGTATGATAACGATACGTTTCCATAATTAAAAATGAAGTTTTAAAGAGGTAAATTATTTGAAGATCATAGGAGGACCCGCGTCTCAGGCTCTTTCATCACGTGTTGCAAGGGAACTAAATCTGGAACCTACGGTAAGTGATTTTACCAGGTTTCCTGACGGTGAGCTTTACACCCGTATACTTGACGAGGATGTTGATGAAGTAACCATCATACAGAGCACAATGACAGATTCTGATTTTGTGGCACTGTTACAATTGATAGATGCATGTGAGGACTCACCCGTCATCAACGTTGTCATCCCGTATATGGGATATGCAAGGCAGGACAAAAAATTCAAAGCAGGCGAACCTATCAGTGCAAGGGCTATCGCAAGGACAATAAATGCAGACAGGGTATTTACCGTGAATGTGCATAAGGCCAGTATACTGGACTATTTCAATGCCGATGCCTTTGACCTGGATGCAGCATACCTTATCGGCCATCACTTAAGATCCCTTGGCCTTCTGAACCCTCTGCTGGTTTCCCCCGACCTGGGAGCCCTTGATTTTGTTGAGAGGACTGCAAAGGAAATAGGTTTTGATTATGATTATCTTGAGAAGACCCGTCTTTCAGGTGACACAGTAACCATAAAGACAAAGAATATCGATGTGAACGGCAGGGACATTGTGCTTCTTGACGATATGATAGCAACTGGTGGAACAATGGTCGAGTCGATAAAGCTGCTTAAAAGCCAAGGTGCAAGGGACGTGTATCTGGCCTGCGTGCATCCGGTGCTTGCACGCAATGCAGTAATGAGGCTTTATAACTCCGGCGTCAAGGAAATTATCTCTACTGATACAATTGAAAAGATCCAGAGCTCTGTCAGTGTTGCACCTCTGATCGCCAATACTATCAAAGGACTGTAATAGTATCAGTCACTAATTATAATTTGAGGCACATGACCATGACGTTACCTGAAGTCTGCCCCAGAGACGGGGTATCGCGATGTAAGAAGGCCGATTGCCATCTTTATGTTATAGACTGGCGTTCAGGGGATGAACAATGCATCATAGGTTATAGCTCCACCCATAAGAAGATGTCAAGGTCATCTCCTGTCGTGGACACCTATGCAGAGAGGACACGCCTGAAACGCGAGGTCAGAAGTGAACGAACGACTATTGAAGAATCTCGGGCGAGGGCATTTCAGGAAACAAGGCCTACTGAGACAAGGCCACCGGAATCCCGAACTGCAGAAACGAGGTCATCAGAAATCATATATTCTGAAACAAGGTCCATTCGGGAACCGAATACTGCTTTACAGGCTGAGCATGTAAAGGAAGAGTTCCATGAAAAGGTGGTTTCAAATGACAAAGATACGACTCTGATAGAATCCATTGCAACTGTGGATGAAAGCCGGTCAGCCCAGAAAAAAAGGAAGTCCATAGATGATGTGATGGACCTTGACCTTCCGGATAACTATGAGGAGGAGTTCTGGAAATAATGGCCTTTTTATTTTCCCGCGAGCATGAAAAACAATGACTTTCTCGAAATATACCGGATACTCCTGGAAGAGTTGGGTCCCCAATACTGGTGGCCTGCTGAAACAGCTTTTGAAGTTGTGATAGGGGCCATACTTACCCAGCAGACAAAATGGTCCAATGTTGAAAAGGCGATAGGGGGCCTGAAAGAGTATTGCTTGCTTGAACCCTGCTCCCTTGCGGATGCTGATATCTCCCTTCTTGAGGAACTTGTCAGATGTTGCGGTTTTTACAGGCAGAAAGCCTCGAGGTTGAAGAACATTGCTTGCTTTTTCGTGGAGAATGATATGGAAACACTTTTCTCCATTCCAGTTAATCAACTCAGGGAAACACTGCTATCGATCAGTGGCGTGGGTAACGAGACCGCTGACTGCATCATACTCTACGCTGCCGGCAGGCCGAAATTCGTAATAGATGCATACACTACCCGTATAATGAGGTGCATGGACAAGGAAGGCAACTACATGCAATTGCAACGGCTGTTTGAGGATAATCTTCCCAGGGATGTCGATCTCTACAAGGAATATCATGCTTTGATAGTTGAATATTCAAAGGCTTTCTGCGGAAAGAAAAGATGTGAGGATTGTTTGCTGAGAGGGAAGGTCGACATATGAGGGATTATAAGCATGGACATTGATACCTACGAACAGATATATGGAGCCCTGGACGGGGTTGAGGATGTTGCCAGGATCGCTGAGCACTTTTGCCAGCCTGTAGGTGTGATTTATTCGATACTCAACCAGAAAACGGTAACAGAGGTCAAGAAGAAATTCTCCAGGGTTCAAAGCAAAAGCAAGACTCACCTGAGATTGTGGAAGAAAGGAAAGACCATAGTCCAGATCTCCAGGAGGAACAAGATCCCTGCAACCCTTATGGTCTCCATGCTTCTGAAAGAGATGGGAATCCCCAAGAAATCCTTTTTTAAGAATATCGATGAACTTCCTGACATGCGTCTGAAGGATGAAGTAAAGGAAGCCATTGAATCTGATTTCTTTTTCTCTCCAAGGGCGCATGAGCTGCACTCCATCAAAGGTAAGCTCGGAGAGAGTATCCTCGAAGCCTGGCTCGTGGAGCAGGGAATCTCTTTCAGTACAGAGGAAGACCTCCGGGAGAGGGGCATGCAAAAGACACCGGATTTCCTGCTGGATGAAGGTATGGAAATAAATGGCAAAAAAATATCCTGGATAGAAAGTAAGGCTTTATTCGGTGACGAAAGGGAACACCAATATTATATAAAAAAGCAATTCGCCGATTATGAAGAAAACTATGGTGCCGGTATGATCGTATACTGGTACGGTTTCATTGAAACAATCACAATGAACGGACACCTTATCAGGGATTATCAGTTCTTTGGAAAGGACTGGGGCATAATCGATGAATTGCTGAACTATGAGACTCAGTGGTAGATAGTACCAACATCTGCCTCAACCACGTTTTCCTGAACAACAGTGACCTTTGGAGTGTCTTCGAAGACATTCTTTGTGTACACTTGCGCAACTTCCTCGTCGTCGTACAAGACCGCTTCTTCATTAATGGTTGCATGGTTGGCATGAATGGCAAGGAACGGCAGTACTTCTTCGTATGTGGGGTCTCTCCTGTTTTTCATATGGAAGATGTCCATTGAAGTGCTCAATGGCATATCCTCTCGGGTGGTGGTTATACGGGTCATCACTACTAGACTAGTAGTTAGTTATTAATACCTTACGGTTCGCATTTGTACGAACAATCTCTATTATTTGAGAATGATACACGGCGCCAGGTATCAATTTTATGATAATTCAAAATTGCATTTCTCCGTATCAGAAGGCACTTTACATATATTGAAAATGTCACTGGGATAAGTTACAACACTTTCTTCCTTTTGAGTACCCTTCACATTTCGGGCAGATCTCAGCGTGGCGCATGTACTGGCAAATATGGTCCAGCACGACCTCCGATGTAGCGTGTTCAAGTATGGATGCTTCCCTGGTGGCTTTTTCGGTTTCTATTCCCAATACTTCAGAAAGGAACCTGCGAAGGACCCTGTGGCTATGTCTCAGTTTTATCGCCTGCAGATTTCCCAGTTCTGTCAGTTCCACTCCGTAATATGGTCTGTAATCCACAAGTCCTGCCTCTGAAAGCCTCTGGACCATTTCCGTAACGCTTGGGGGTGAGACTCTTAATGCCTCAGCAATCTGATTTGTTCTTGCCGGTGAACTATTCTTCCTTACCAGCAGAAAGATGGTTTCAAGGTATTCGTCTGTTCGTTCCGGATACATTCAGATCTCTCCGATTCCGTACACTTACCGTAAGTAGTTAAGAAATATATGCTTTTTGAATTGACTTCGGATTTTATATCCGGTATCAGGAATCAAATAGGATCATTTCTACGGAACTTTTATCCGGGCTTTAGCAAAGGTTATAATGGTAGCAATAATTAAGGTAAGAATCTCTTAGAGACAAACTATCATAGAATAACATTTATCCACTCTCTTATAATGGTGAAAAGAATGGCAGATATCACACACTGGGCGGATGTAGTTGCAGATGAGGTCCTTGAAAAAGGTAAGAAGCACCTGGTTGCAACAGGGATCACGCCTTCTGGTCACATTCATATAGGTAATATGCGTGAGGTAGTAACAGCGGACGTAGCATACAGGGCTCTGCTTGATAAAGGTGCAGAAGCCGAGTTCATCTATATTGCAGATACCTACGATCCTCTCCGGAAAGTCTATCCTTTCCTTGATGAGAGCTATGCTCCGCATGTGGGAAAACCCCTTTCGGAGATTCCCTGCCCCTGCGGGGAACACAAGAGTTACTCCGAACACTTCCTGGAACCTTTCCTCGTGGCGCTTGAGCATCTGGGAATACACCCCAAGGTCTACAGGGCCGATGAACTCTACAAGGAAGGTCTTTACACCGATGCAATAAAAAAAGCCCTTGTGAAGAGGGACGAGATCGCAGGCATTCTCCAGGAATTATCAGGGAAGGTTCCGGCAGAGGACTGGAGTCCTTTCAATCCGATATGTAATGTGTGTGGTAAGATCAACACTACTAAGGTCACAGGCTACGACCTGGATGCAGAAACCGTGGATTATACCTGCTCCTGCGGCGATAGTGGTACCGTCCCGATGAAGGGCGGTGGAAAACTTACCTGGCGTGTGGACTGGCCTGCAAGATGGAAGGCTCTTGGTGTCACAGTGGAGCCATACGGTAAGGACCATGCGTCCAAAGGTGGTTCATATGATACCGGCCTGGCAATTGCTAAGGAGATATATGAGTATGAAGCTCCGTTCCCGATAGTCTATGAATGGATCATGCTGGGCAAGGAAGGTGCGATGTCATCCTCAACAGGCGTGGTCGTTTCTATATCTGATATGCTGAAGGTTGTGCCTCCTGAGGTACTCCGCTATCTGATCATCCGTACCAAACCTGAAAAACATATCAGGTTCGATCCTGCCCAACCTCTGCTGAACCTTGTTGACGAGTTTGAACGCCTTCACTCTGCAGATGAGTTAGGCTCATATGAGAGCAGGATGATCGAACTTTCACATGCGGCGGGTCTGTGTCACACTGACATTCCCTTCAAGCACATGACGACTATCTATCAGGCCGCAGGCGGGGACTTCGACCGTATCATGAATATTGTCAAGAGGTCCGGATACGATACAAAGAACGAGAAATGCATAAAGGAACTGGCTGATAACGTAGGTAACTGGCTTGAGATGTATGCACCACCCTTTGCAAAGTTCAGTGTAAAAGATGAACTTCCGGTGCAGACAGCCAGCCTTTCCGATATGCAGCGTGTTTTTCTCTCATCATTTGCCGATATTCTTGCCGACAGCGGTGAGCTGAGCGGAGAGGATTACCACAACCTTGTATATTCA
>JAWSUM010000014.1:0-38730 GCA_033549165.1 Methanolobus sp. | reverse complement strand
CATTATTATCCTGGCTTTGTCTATCAGGATCGCCCTGTGTGCAACCTCTTTGACAAAATCCATGTGATGGCTTACAAGGACTATGGTAGTTCCAAAAGAGTTACTTATTCTCTTCAGGGAATTCGTGACGTCCCTGAGCGTTACAGGGTCAAGGTCCCCGAAGGGTTCGTCAAGGAGCAGTATCTCTGGATCTGTTGCAAGTGCAAGTGCAATGTACGCACGAACATGTTCCCCGCCACTTATCTGATAGGGCGTCTTGTCAAGGACCTCCATGGGCAGATCGAGGGCTTCAAAGATCTCCTGTGCATGCTTCTCCACATCATCTTTAGTAATGAGTGGGAATAGGACTGAGTAGATGTCCGATGTCAGATTGATCTGTTGCATCATTTTTTGTTTTTCATCCTCTGACATGTCTGGAAGGCTATACAGGATGTCAAGCGCATTATCCGAGATGCCAATCTCTGCTGCCTTTTTCCTGGCATGTTCAAGGGACTTTTCTCCTTTCAGCCTGAGCCGGAATGCCATTTGTTCCCTGACTGTTGAATGAGGTGAAAGTGTGAATTCCTGATGCATAATGCTGATCTTTTTTCGCAGGTCAAGACGTTGCTTTGTGAATTCGAGGATGTTCAGCCATTCACCTTCATGGAGGTAGCTGATGTTCCCTTCTTTGGGTGTTCTCAGCCCTTCTATCATTTTAAGGAGTGTTGTTTTGCCTGCACCTGACTGGCCTACAAGTGCAGTTATCTCCCTGCGGTTTATATCAAGGGAGAGATTTTCAAATTTCAGCACCTCTCCTACCCTCAACAGGGAAAAACGGTTCGAGAGGTTCCTTATCTTTATGGCAGGCTCTTTTTGCCGGACCACAGGTAGTTCAACCTGTTCATCCAGGTCTTTAAGGAAGTGTTTCAAAACTTTTTCAGGCTCCCCTATCTCCAGAAGTCTGCCGTCTTCCAGATATGCCACCCTGTCCGAAATATAGAGATGGACTTCCGGAAGATGGGAGACCACAACAATAGGTATGTTGAGCTTGCCTTTCATTTCCTTAATGACATCCAGTATCTCCTGTTTCGTACCCGGCCCTGTCATGGTTACCGGTTCGTCAAGAAGCAGCAGTTTTGGTTTTGCGGCGAGCTGGCGGGCTATTATCAGCCTTTGTTTTTCACCGCCGCTGAGAAGATTTGAAGAATGTAATGCCTTGTCCTCAAGGTCGACAAGTTTGAGGTACTCCATGGCTTCTTCATACATATCGTCATAATATAATGAATCCGGCTCTGGAAGCCCCTCGTCTCCAGAACGCTGGTAATTCAACCTGCGGATGATGTTGTCAATGGCAGGTCCATTCCAGAGTCCGAAGTTACGCTGGAGATGAATTGCAGTATTTAATTTGAGTGAGCGAGTGTTTTCTTTTTCTGATACAGGGGTTATTCTGAGCTTTCCAATTTGAAAAGAACCTTCATCAAAGCTCTCCATTCCCTTGAGTATCTTCATAAGGGTGGTTTTCCCGCTTCCGCTCTTGCCTGTGATCCCCAGTATCTCTCCATCGGCAACACTGAAACTTATGTTGTCCAGAACACGCTTTTTTTGGTTGTTGAAGTCATATTCCTTAACGATGTTAGATACATCAAGCATTGTCAAAACCTCTGATTGGATGATTAAAATATATAAAAAGGAAAACCGTTAATCGGCTACTTCAATTTTTGATAGCTGATACGAGTTCTTCTATCTTGGCGGTAACGTTGGAGTTCTTCTCCACAACTGTGCCGGTGACTATCATGTCGGCTCCGGCAAGAGCGCATCTCTTTGCAGTAGCTCCGTCACGTATGCCTCCGCCTACTATCAGTTTATTGTCACCCAGGACGTGCTTGACGGCGCCTATCATCTCGGGTCTTACCGGTTCATCGGCTCCTGAACCCGCTTCCAGGTAGGTGTAGTGCATTCCAAGGTATTTGCCTGCAAGTGCATAGGCCACTGCGATATCAGCTTTGTGTTTCGGGATGAGCTTTGCATCCCCTACCCAGCCAACAGTGCCTCCCGGCTCGACTATGAGGTATGCCATGGAAATGGGTTCTATGCCGCTCCTGTATACCACCGGAGCACCCATTGCCTGGTTGGTTATAATGAAACTGATGTCCCTGGAGTTCAGCAGGCTCATGAAAAAGATGGCATCAGCATAGCGGCTGACACCTGCTGCATTTCCGGGAAAAAGGATCGTTGGTTTGTCTGTCTGTTCTTTTATTTTAAGAAGCGTCTGGTCAAGCAGCACACCTCCGGCTCCGGTGGAACCACCGACCATGATCGCATCCGTGCCCCCCTCTACGGCAGCAAAGGCGATCTCTGCTGCTTCATCGGGAGACTGGGATGCGGGGTCGATAAGTGTCAAGTGAACCGTACCTTCGCGTTCTGCGATATCGTTCAGGTACTTTTCCACTTGCATAAAAAAGATCAGCCACCCTTGGATTCCTTAGATTTCGGACGCAGGCTCGTGCTGTTGCACTTTCTACATCTTGTTGCACGAACAGCGTTACGTGCATTGCATTTCATACAGATCTTCTTGTTGAGTATTCTTTCTTCAGCTTCTGGAAATCTTCCCATGATTGTCACCTGATTATCGTAATATGATTAATTAGAATAATGGTAGGCTGCTTACATGATGTTCAAAACATATAATTGTTTTGGCGAGAGCACAATTCCCAAGAATTCAAGAGTATCATTCTTGTTTCTGTAATCTTTATATTTACAACCATCATCTTTCTAGCAAAGCCTATTTACTACTCTAATTATTAATAATGATTGATTACCATGGTTGACGAAGATCTGATGAAAAGAAGTGATGAATGGTACGAGAAGGCAAAGAAAGAGGGAAAGCTCAAGGCAAATCCAACTGAAGATCATCGTGCAGGACTCGAGGCGCTCCAGCATCCGGTCCGCAGGGGCATACTCAGGCGTCTTGGCGAGGGCAGGATGAAATTCGACCAGATAAAAGAGGAGTTCCAGCTGGATGACATGCACGCAAGTTTCGATATGAGGGTGCTTGAAGATACCCTTTACATAGAAAAAGAGGAAAAGGGCGGTACTTATGAGTACTATCTGACGCCTCGCGGCGAGGCTTTTCTTGCAAATGTGGAGTCACAGCACGATCTGAAGTGACAGGATGATCCCTGGGCGATGAAAATTTCATAGATTGTTCAGCAGATATCTGCTTCTGTTTCATTTCTTACATGAAATGGCAGACTCTGTATTTTCGCATTTATTTAGGTAGTTCCACGAAGAACCTTTCGATACAGGTCTATTAACAAAGCATTCATCAAGTCACAGTTTTATCACAAGTTCACAAATATTATTGCCACAACTTCTCCTTTTTGTATATTCATGTTTAGAATGAGGTAATATTCCTTCAATGAGCCCTGCTTCATAATGGTCGATAGATATACATGTTCCTGCATTCCACTTTGGTATATGTCCTCCCCACTGGCACTTGGTGGCATGGATTACGATTCTGTTATTATCATTATGGACTATCTTACTTCTGATACCGAACATCCTGTGCATTGTCAGCAATACGTAGGCGCATCCCTCAAGATTCTTTTGTAAATCCAGCATCTCCAGAATTTCAGTCGCTTGCCGAAGGCCGATGTTATACATAACATCGTTCAAGTTTTCCACTCCTTCTGAGCCATACTTTTCCTGCATCATTTCCAGAGTTTCTGTGTATATGATTCCGATACCACTGACTGATTTTTTCCATTTCACATAAGTGGGGATCTTATACCATAAAATCATTTTCTTGAGCAAGAAACTTTTGAAGGACATATTTTTTCCTCTGCAATCTATATAAAAATTAAGCTATTAATCAAAATAATTTATTGCATTTTTATATATGGTTCTTTCTGCCATTAGCTGATATCCTGAAAAGATGATTACAGACAAAACTTAAAATACAGCCATGAGTGGTACAAAACCGATTTTAAGAAGAAAAATAATAAAAAACAAGTGAGGCTGAATGCCCCTATTAATTTCGGGGGAATCACTCTTTTAATTTCTCCATAAGCCTCTCCCTGGCTTCCCTGGCATCGGCACGTCCCTTTGTCTTCTGCATGACCTTGCCCACTATGAAGTTCAGGGACTTTTCCTTGCCTGCAAGGTAATCCGCCACAGCCTCCGGGTTCTCGGCAACCGCCTCTTCCACGGCCTTTGCAACGATATCGTCTTCCACCTTGAGCAGGCCCTTTGCTTCTATTATCTCATGGGCTGCTCCGCCTTCATCAAGCATAGTTCGAATAACTTCGACTCCGCTTTTGTCGCTAATCTCTCCTCTATTTACAGAGTCAATGATGTATATCATATCATTGGAGTTTATACTAAATGCAGTATCAGGTTTTTTGGGGTTTACACCTGTCAATGCAATATAGTTATATGGTGGCATTGGAGGTTCATTTGTTTGAGAATGAATGACTATATCGCGATAATTCAGTTCACCTTTCAAAATGTCAGCAACCCATACTGCTGCGTTCTTAGAGTCAATATCCTTGTTTGACGCAACAACTTCATAGAAGTTAGCAATAAACTGACTTGTAGTGAGTGCCCTTGCATGCATATTCGACATTTCGTACTGCTGCAGGAACCGGTCACGTTTCGCATCCGGAAGTTCCGGCAATGCCTTCAGGATCTCCGGGGCCTTGTCGGCAACTCTCATTGGCACAAGGTCAGGTTCGGGGAAGTAGCGGTAATCGTGCTCTTCCTCCTTGGTACGCATGGAAATTGTGACACCCCTTGCCTCATCGAAGTGTCTTGTCTCCATGGTGATCTGCCCGCCGCGGCGGACATGGTTCTTCTGCCTCATTATCTCATAGAGCAGAGCCCTTTCAGCGCCTTTGAAGGATGAGATGTTCTTGACCTCTACACGGTCTCCCATGAACACAGAAACGTTTGCATCAACCCTCATAGCACCTTCCAGGTCACCGTCGAAGACATCCAGGTAATCCAGTATGCTCCTGAGCTTGTCCAGGTAGCGCCTTGCTTCCTTGGGACTTCTCATATCCGGCTCGCTGACTATCTCGATAAGCGTCATTCCGGAACGGTTGTAGTTGATGAGCGTTCCCTTGGACTTCTCGATGGTTCCGATGTGCTGGAGCCTGCCAGGGTCCTCTTCCATATGGGCACGGGTGATCCTGATGACACGCTCTCCGTCCTCGCCTTCGATGACAACCTTTCCTCCGCTGGCTATCGGGAAGTCGTACTGGGTGGTCTGGAAGCCCTTTGGCAGGTCTGGATAGTAGTAGTTCTTCCTGTGGAACTGGGTCTGGCCGACAATTTCACAGTTGAGTGCGAGTCCTATCTTGATGGCAAACTCCACAGCCCTTTCATTGATGACCGGAAGTGAGCCCGGAAGTCCGAGACAGACCGGGCATACATGTGTGTTGGGCTCGTCGTTGTGGTAGTCGGTTGAACAGCCACAGAACAGCTTGGTGTTGAGCTTGTTCAGCTGGACGTGCACCTCAAGTCCTATCCTGACTCCATCAGGATTCTCGTAAACCATTATGCCACCTCTCCTGGTCTTCTGGTGTGATGGTCGGTATTCTGCTCAAAGCTGTATGCAGCCCTGAGGATGGTGTTCTCATCGAAATGCTTCCCGATTATCTGCAATCCCACAGGCATTCCGTCTGAGAATCCGCATGGAACAGATATGGATGGCACGCCAGCAAGGTTGATCGGAACCGTGTTGACATCCGCAAGGTACAGTGACAGCGGGTCGTCGATCTTCTCACCTATCCTGAAGGCAGGCGTCGGCATGGTTGGTCCCATGAGCACATCCACTTCTGACAGCACTTTGTCAAAGTCCTGTTTAACAAGGGTCCTGACCTTGAGTGCCTTGAGGTAGTACTTGTCGTGATAACCTGCAGACAGTGCATAGGTCCCCAGCAGTATCCTGCGCTTGACTTCGTCGCCGAATCCCTGTGCCCTGGTCTTTGAGGCCATGACGTGCCAGTTGTCACCATCGGCACGGAATCCGTATCTTGTACCGTCAAAACGTGCAAGGTTGGATGATGCCTCGCTCATGGCTATGATATAATAAGATGCAAGTGCATATTTTGTGTGTGGCATTGAGACCTCTTTCCAGGATGCTCCCATGTCCTCGTATTTTCCGATGGCATCCCATACAGCCTTCCCGACACCCTCATCGATGCCTTCTCCAAAGTATTCCTCTGGTACGCCTATCTTCAGGCCATTGACATCGTCCTTCAGGGCCTCGCTGTATTTGTTTCCCCTGTTGATGGATGTGCTGTCCCTGTTGTCGTAACCCGCGACCACATCCATGAGTGTTGCTATGTCGGCTACATTGGTTGCAAGGGGTCCTATCTGCTCAAGGGAGTTGGCATAGGAGATTAGTCCGTACCTCGAGATGCATCCATAGGTCGGTTTCAGTCCGACAACTCCACAGAAGGCTGCAGGACATCTGACCGATCCGCCGGTGTCAGAGCCAAGGGAAACAGGCGCCTCACCTGAAGCAACCACAGCTGCACTGCCTCCGGAAGACCCCCCGGGGACCCTGCCAGTATCCCATGGATTGAGTGTGGCTCCGTAATAGCTGGATTCGGTGGATGTGCCCATGGCGAACTCGTCCATATTGGTCTTGCCGAGTATCACCGCACCGGCTGCCTTGAGCTTCTCGATGACGTGTGCATCGTAAGGGGGCACATATCCCTGCAGTATTTTAGAGGAACATGTAGTTGAAAGTCCTGTTGTGGAAATGTTGTCCTTGATGGCAATTGGCACGCCTGCCAGTGGTCCGTCGTGACCTTCGGCATCTATGCCTCTTGCCACTTCCAGTGCTTTGTCCCAGGTTGTGACAAAGCCGTTGATGCAGCTTTTGCCGATAGTTTCGAGATATGAAGCAGTAACCTCTTCTGCTGAACTTTCCGCGATCTTCTGTTTAATTCCGGAGATGTCTGTCCATGTTGCCATATATCTCACCTCACATGATCCTCGGGGACTTGAAGTTGCCTTCCTGCTTGTTCTCAGTGTTGGAGAGAACTACATCCTGTGGCATGGATTCCGTCACTTCGTCTTCCCTGAATACGTTCACAACGTCCATTACATGATATGTGGGAGCTACGTTCTCGGTATCAACCTCATCAAGCTGTCCGAAATAGTCCAGTACTGAGTTCAGCTTCTCGGCATACGCATCGGATTCCTTCTCATCGATCTCGATACGTGCGAGCCAGCCTACGTGTTCTACTTCTTCTTTAGTGATCATCGTAAGTTCCTCGGATATGAAATAAGATTATTAGGTGTCTATATTTAAGGTTAGAAAAGCAAACGATTATATTAAAAATGTTGGTTTAAGATACTTTGTTCGCAAGAGTTTGCAACAATCCATATATCATATTGGCTCTCAATATCTCATATTCCTGATGAATCAACTTTTGAGTTCGTAGTTCATTGTTCTCCCGGAGTTTTGATCAGATGGGTATAGTAAAAATAGCCATGAAGACTTTGTTGAAGGAAAAGTTCTACAAGTTACAACTGCACACAAAGACGCTTAGGCTGGCAAGCAAACGTCCCGACCTGCCTCTGCCTACCCGGGCACTTGCAGCCGCTGTGGCAATCTATGCTTTGAGTCCTATCGACCTGATACCTGATTTTATTCCAGTCCTGGGTACTGTCGATGACATGATCATCATTCCTCTGGCTTTCCTGCTGGTGAAGGCAATGATCCCTGAACATGTCATAAGGGAGTGCAGGTGTGAGGCCGAGCAGGAACTTGCCGGTAAGAAAAAATCAAACAGTTCTACTGCATAGTGGCATTTCTCAAATGGATGTCCTACCGTGGCACATAGAACATGATGAAAACTCCGATAAGTGCTATCGGTGCCCCGATTATCTCATACCTGTCAGGCTCAGTCCGCGAACTTCCCCCGGATGAGTGAAGATACTATGAATATCCCGCCATAAGCAGCATACACCCTGCCAAAGTAGGCTGGCTGGAATGTGGGGGCTATCCCGTAAAGGAAGAGAACGACAGCCCCGAGGACTGCGAAGCTCAGGTCCCTGTTCTCCCGTATCCAGAGCCAGATAAGGTACCCGTCTCCTATCTCGAAGATACCTGCGAGTATGAAAAGCAGAATTGTGTAGGCGAAGCATTTTCTTCTGGAGATACATGCGATTTTGCTTTCGTTCATGCTTTTTCTTTTTCCAGTTAGCATAATTCTATTCGCCAGATGGCTCTGTGGAATTTTTCTGATATCCGGGTGAAAATCCAAGCGACCATTCTTTTATATAGACTGCATAATATTGAATCATTCATTTCAGCAAATGATATTGACAGTAATACTTTTCTGCGAGCCTGATAGGTGATAAACTGATTGACATGATGAGTGATAAAAAAACTAAAAATAAAAACCTTGACGAGAGGATTATTATCGAAAAGGACCGGCTTCTACATATCATAAAGGAAAGAAATGATTACATCAAGAACTTACCTGAAACTGAAAAGAAAGCATTTATCTCTTCAATAGAGCGGATAAAGGAAAGCAAAGGAAAAGTAGAGAGATTACTGCTGAAGAAGGAAACCAATAAAGGAATTGATGATCTTCTTTTCTCATTCGAAAACCTTCCTCTTTTCGGGAAAGAGTACTGGTTCATGAAATTCACATCAAACGACGGGTCAAGATGTCAGTTTTTCATTATGTTCGGCAGGAGTACCGGGGATATCGCGGTCAATGGCAGGTACGTAGAGAACAGTCGGATCGTTGATGGAAGAACAGAAGGGTATTGCGTTTGCTGGGCATATGACGAAGTCCCGAGAAAGATCACCGAAGATCTGTGTACCATTGAAGTGAAAGCCGGCAAGGTGACATGTTCTACTAAAGAGATTCAGGTAAATTTCCATGGTTGTTTTCCGGAATATACGCTTGAGATATCAGGTGATGGTAAAAATGTCTGCACTCTTGATATCGAAGAACCGGCAGATGATAAATTTAACACAGAGCTTACGGAGAACTTCAAAGGCTTATTCGGGTACAGGGTAGCCAACCTGTATTTTGATTTCAAGGGTATGCTGTTTGACAATGATTTCTCCGGGAAGTGTTATGTTCAGAAGGTGATCGTTGTAGGCCCGTTACTTCCCTGGAAATGGTCGAGGATAGTTTTCAGGAACGGGTCGATCCTGACCTACTACATACCCAATATCGAGATTGTAGGACTTGAGTACGAAATACGCAATTTCATGAGCTTTTATGATGCCGAAACAAAGGAAATGTACTACTTCAAAAAGGCCAAAGTGCATGAATACCCTTCAGGAAAGGGAGATAAAAGATGGCTGATCACCGCTGAAGATGACAGGGTATTCGTGGTCATGAAAAGTTATTACAAGGAATCCTTCAAATTTAGCAATAGCTTCAATTTCAGATACATAGAAAACCTCGTGGATGTTATGGATCTGAAGATCGAGACCGATGATAAGGTCATAACACTTGAAGAGACCGGCAGCGGACTGGGAATGGTTGAAGATACATCAGGATTTGTGATATAGGCCGACTCTTATGAGAAGGCTCTTTAGGTATCCGGTTGAATTATTGGAATTTCAGAGGAGTTTTGAATAAACAATGGATGATCGAACCAACCACTGGGCTAACCTTAAAGGAAAGAATATCCCCACAACCATTGAGCTTGACCCTGTCATTCACCAGTACACCACTCCCGACTGCCGTATACTGGATATAGGCTGTGGGACCGGAAAAGTGAGTATTCCCCTTTTGTCGCAGGGTTTTCTGGTAGCTGGTGTTGATATCAACACGGAAGCTCTGAAGATAGCAAGATCATTTTCAAGATCACAGAACTGCCATCAAATCCCATTATTCGTTAAGTGCAATGCCACAGCTCTCCCTTTTGATGGCTCCGCTTTTGATATTGTAATAATGCAGGCCTTCCTGACCACCATTGTCTCAAAAGGGGACCGCGCCAAAGTTGTCCGGGAAGCGTGCCGGGTCCTTAAACCACAAGGCCATCTCTATCTTGCGGATTTCGGACGGACCTGGCATTCTAAAATCTACCGCGAGCGGTACATCAACGATCTGCCGGTGACGAAGGAGGAGGGCTCCATCATAGCCTATGACCGGGAGACCGGGGAGGTTGCTTATATCGCCCATCATTTTACCGAGAAGGAGCTGGTGTTCCTGCTGGTTGATAATGGGTTCGAGATTGAGTTCTTCAAGAATGATGAGTTTGTGACAAGGACCGGGAACCGGGTTAATGGGTTTGTGATTGTGGGGAGGAAAATCACATAACCTGTCTGATGTCTGATTATTTTCAGAATAACTCCTGTTTTAAAGTTATACGCAATTATTTTGATAAGAATTTTTAAGTATAAATGCTAATGTTGTCTTATTAGACAAAATATTTGTGTGGGTGAAACAGTGGTCTCTCTGATCGAAAGCAAAGAAGAAAAATTCTGGTCATGGTTCAAGAAGAACGAAGAATGTCTGTTGAATTTTGATAAAGACAGGGATGCTGTTTTTAGTGAACTGCACTCGCAAATGAAACAGGTAAACCAGGACCTGGTCTTCGAGTTTGGGCCTCTTGTTAATGGCAAGAGGGAGTTTGTTTTAAGCGCTGGTGGAATAAAGTCCGTTTTCCCGGTCGTTGAGAAACTCTATTCAGCTGCACCACAAATGGATAAATGGTCTGTTATAAAGTTCAGGCCAAGGAGAAACCCTTGTGATCTGGTCTACAGGGGAAAAAAGGTCGAAATCGACAATGTTCATTATGTATTGGTTAAGGGCCCGGCTCCGGATAAAGTAGGCATTATGTTATTTTTGAAAGATTTCAATGAAAACGAATCCGATATCTGGTGGGAAATCGGGTTTTTGTTGCTTGATGAGACATTAGGTGAATACGATGTCGGAACAAAATTAGGGACTATAATTATTGATTCGCCGCAATCGGAGTATTTTGTCCATGCCCGTCCTTTAGAAAAGCTTGCAAGTGATTTTGATCGCCAGTTCAAATGACTTAAGCATATATCCTGCACATCGGTAATATCCATTTATCTATATCTTAAGTCAGCGTTCAAGTGAAAGTTTCCAGAGATACAGTGATGCAACCGACCCGTAAGGCGAATATCGTTTCCTGTATTCGTCAAACTGTTCTCTTGTTAATGTTTGGAGGCCGTACAGTTTCATCATTCCCCGCCGGATGGCAAGGTCGTTCCAGCTGACCACGTCGGGGCGTTCCATGGAAAAGATCAGGAACATTTCAGCCGTCCAGGTACCGATGCCCTTCAGGGAGGACAGGCGCCTGATTATTTCCCCGTCGGACTGTTCCGGGAATTCGGACAGATTCAGTTCTCCCTGCATTTCAGCCTCAGCAACCCCCTTGATATATCCGGCTTTGCGCATCGATAATCCGCATTTGTGCAGGTCTTCGACCGTAGTGGATGCGATTATCTGCGGAGTGATCCTCCCGAAATATTCAAGCATCCTGTTCCGGACAGTTGCAGCCGCTTTGGAGGAGATCTGCTGGGAGGCGATGATGTTCACAAGGGCAGCGAACGGGTCGGGGATAACCTCACGTTCCACCGTTCCGATGCGTTCGATGGCAGAACCGAGTATTTTTTCCCTCTCTTTCAGATATTCAAGTTCCTTCTGTCCGTACTTAAAGATCTGCATACTGCCTTTCCAGCTCCAGCAAACGTTCCTTGGTCTGCAGGCCTCCGCGGTAGCCTGTCAGTTTCCCATTCGTGCCGATCACCCGGTGACAGGGAATAAATATCGGGATAGGATTGCGGTTATTGGCAAGCCCCACAGCTCTCGAAGCTTTTGGATTGCCCGTGCTCTGGGCGATTTTCCGGTAGCTCCGTGTCTCACCATAGGGAATGGCGCGCAGGACTTCCCAGACACGCAGCATGAACTCCGTGCCTGCGGGAGCCAGAGAGAGCGCGAAATCTTTCCGCTTTCCTGCGAGATAGTCCTGTAATTGCCTGCCTGCTTCTTTTAACAGCTCAGTTTCATGTATGACGACGTCTCCGGGAATATCTTCTCCGTGAAAATACAGGTTCGTAATGGTGTCATCACTTTCGGCAATACCTATCTTGCCGATGTCGGTTTGATAGAAGAATATATTTTTCATGGTCTATCGGTAACCCCGCACTTTGAATGCATGATATTCCGCACTCATTTCCAATAAGGTTGCTCTCCTATCATTGTGCGTGCATCCTATATCATAAAGTGTAGGTATCGTCTAATTATAATCATATTTTTATATTATCTGGTTTCCGGGAGGGCAGGATTCATAATTTAGAAATGAATTCCTCTGTAGATATCCTGCTAATTGCAACTTTAAAGTCCGCAATTTCCAATTACTGAATAGGTGCAATAGTCTGCGGTGCAGCAGCGAAGGAATGTGCCGCCTTCGGCGGGTGGTCGCGTTGTTCTTTGTTTGTCAATGGTTTTTAGTAGAAATAACAGAAGCGCAGAGGCGCAAGGACGCAAAGTTGATGTTCCTTGCATCTTTGCGTCTTAGCGTCCTTGCGTTGGTTATATCATCAGGATTTCTACAGAGCCAATGAATCCGTTCTTTTTGCCGGGTACAGTTCGAAGCCTTCCCTGAAACATGACGCATTATTCATCTTCTTCAGGAGACCCCTGTACGGAGGAAAAACTCCGCCATAGCCTATGACCCTTCGGGATTTTGCGACCATTTCAAGTTCCCCGGCGGTCCATAACGGGGATACGAATTTGTTTTTCTTCAGGGACGTCATGGGTTCGAAACGCATCGGATAGGAGACACATCCAAGATTCAAAACCTCCTTTACACGCGAAAAGAAAGATTCGGGATCGTCCCCGGTTGATTTTGCGGTATCATAGAAGTTGTAAAGATTGTAGAATATGATCTTCCTTTTCCGAACTCCGCTGTCGTGCAGCATTTCAACTGCTTTTACCACGGCGTCCTTCTCTTCGGGGAAATCATAAGCCATCCTGAAGGCCGGCATTTTCAGATCCGCCAATACACATGCTTTTTCCTCATCCATCAGTCTTGCATCAAGTCCCTGATTGAAATCAATTTCCAGACCCAGGGACCTGAGGGTTGCAAGTATCTCTTTCCAGTAAGAGGATGCGAGAAAATTATTATCCCACAGGATCACTTTCCTGTGGCCGGGATATATGTGTTCCTCTACGTTTTTCACGATATGGCGGAACTCGCCTTCTATCTTCGGGACCGAACAAAAAGGGCATTTCCTTATACAGCCCCTTGAGGTGAATATTATGGACGCGTCCCAGTTCTTCCATTTTGTGACGCTTTTCAGAATATCATATGCAGGCATGCACTTTTCTGCTGCCTCGTGCAATCCCTTATGTACATTCACAAAAGGGAATTCCGAAATAATGTGTTCAGGCATTAAAGAAGCATAAATTCCGCCGACCGTAATCCGAGAATCAGGGAACATGTTATGATAAAAAGCGATAGATTCGTGAACCGGTTTCCATGCATAGGTAAACAAAGATGTGATCTCGATGGTATCAGGGTGAAAATCCACGTCATAGGTTGTTCCTCTTACAAGCTGCACATGATTTCCGCGTGAACGATGATAGGCAGCGAGTTTCATAAGACCGAGAGGAGGGTAACGGGTATAATAGTCAGGTTCAACAAGTAAAACGTTCATCGGCAATAACTCGAATTTTTTGTGTTTTAAATGTTTCTACATATGTTTAGTAAGTTGGGTTGTAAAAGAACATCAAACGAATCACCTAAAATAAATTTTATTTGAATTATCAGTACTTAAATTATAATATAATAATACATAGAAACTTTTATAAACTGAGAAAAGGATCCTCTTTAATTATATATAAAGATTTAGATTTTACAGACGACGGGGTAAACGTGACAAAACATCTTCTCATACAGTGTGATATGACCCTTGCCATAGGTTCTGCAGCCAGTCCCCTGGAAGTCTCCCACATACTGCTCCATCATGCACTCCGACTGGATGAAATAGATATGGGAGCCGTTTTCCTTGTTGACGAAAACGAAGGAAAAATGACCCTTGCTGCTTCTAAATGGCAGATGGAAGGTGAACCGGAAATATGCGGGGAAATCAAACTGTCGACTGCCATCCTCAGTTTATTCGAGTCAGAAAACCACAACTTTGTGTGCCCGGTACGGAACTCCCTTTTCAAAGGTCTGCTGCCTTATGAGAAATTGGCATCGGTTTTTGTTATTCCGGTAAAGGACAAAGGAAAAACAATAGTGGTACTGATCCTGGGGTCCTGCCGTTTCAGCGAACTGTCCGATGAGGCCTGCATCGTGCTCGAAACCATTACCACCTGCATAAGCCATGCACTTAGCCGTTCGAAAGGCTGGAAGGAACTTAAAGATATGAAAACATTCGGAAAGCTGCATTCCGAGATATCGACCCGTTTCATCGGTCTGGATTATGAAAAAGTCGATGAGCATATAGACCACACCCTTGCAAAGATAGGGGAGGTCACCGGTGCGGACAAGGTCAGTATCTTCATGTCAGATTGCAATAAAGAAAATTTCTTTCTGAAACACCAATGGTGCACTGAAAATGCAAGCCGTGGTAATGAGTACTTTGACAACTGTGAGATAAATACGGATTCATGGCTTGTAAAACAACTGCTTAAGAGAAAACAGCTACTCATTGAGGATGTTCGGGAACTGCCGGCAGAAGCAGACTTTGAAAAAGAGATCTTCACGAAAACAAATACCGTTTCATTGGCCATCGTACCTCTTCAGTACAGGGAAAAAGTGACCGGATGCCTGTTTCTCAGTTCTTCGGAAAAAATGGGCTGGCCCGGAGGATATATGGATATACTTCGCCTGATGGGGGACGTTTTCGTGAATGCTCTTGAGCATAAACGCAAAGAAATAGAGACCAGGGGAAATGAACTAAAATACAGGACGATCTTTGAGAACATACATGATGTTTATTTTGAAACGGAAATGGATGGCAGGATTATCACCATGAGCCCGTCGGCTAAGGAACATCTGGGGTTTGAACTGGAAGAACTGATAGGTCATGAGGCATCCGGATTTTATGTACTGCCACAGGAAAGGACATCCCTTCTTGAAAAATTAAAACGCGAAGGTTCCGTGAACAATTATGTGTTGAGATTGAAAACAAAGGACAACGAAGTTATTTATGCCTCCGTCAATGCTCACGCTATTCCGGGAAGTGACGACATGCCTGAAAAAATAGCAGGTATCGCACGTGACGTTACGGAACTCAAGAAGATAGAGAAAATGCAGGTTGAGGCAAAACTATTGCTGGAGAATGCAGCCTGTGTGAAAAAGGATTTCGTATCCACCATAAATCACGAGTTACGAACTCCCTTGAGTCTGATCATGGGATTTTCGGATGTCCTGTTGAATCACCTGAAAGAGCCTCTTTCCCGTACCCAGGAGAAATATGTCACAAATATAAATACTGCCGCAGTGAAACTTTTTGACCTGATCACATCCCTGATCCAGATATGTGAAATAGAGAACGGTAAAATGGAAATTGAAAAGTCGGAGTTCTCATTACCCTTACTGATTGAAGATATCCAGCAAATATCCACGCCTTTTGCAAATAAGAAAGACATAAATATGGAATTCAACATCGATCATAGCACAAAAACAATATGTTCCGACCGCTCCAAGCTCAAATTGATTCTTCTTAACCTTATAAACAACGCCATCAAATTCACTCCCGAAAAAGGAACTGTCAGCATAACGATTAAAAAAAGCAAAGATGACCACCTTCATTTTACGGTAAAAGATAATGGTATAGGGATTCCCGAAGAAAATCAAAAGAAGTTGTTCCATCCTTTTGTGCAACTGGAACCTGCTCTCACAAGAACCCGTGAAGGAACAGGTCTTGGGTTAGCGCTTGCAAAAGAATTTATAGAGATGCAGGGAGGACGAATATGGGTAACAAGTAAACCCGGAGTCGGAAGCACTTTTGAATTCATACTCCCGATGGCTTCCGGCAATTCGCAGATTCCTCCTTCAGAATGCCATGAAGTATCAGATCGATAGACTGTTTGAGGACATCACGCTGTTTCTGCGGATCACTTTCACGGGCAGCGGCAAGGATTGCAGCCATCAGGCCGGACGACACAATGGAGAGTACGAGCTCGGGCGGATAGTCCCTTATCCAGCCTTCATTGATTCCGATTTTTGTCTGGTCGATGAGGAACATAAAATTAGAAACGCCTTCCTGTTGTGCTGCTGTCGATATGAAGGGTGAGTAGCAGAACAGTTGCATGAAATGTATCTTCCGGGGATTTTCAAGGCCCCATTCCGCGAATGCCATGCTGATATTGTCCAGTTTCCCTTTGCAGTCCCCCTTACTCCCGGCTGCCTCACTCAACACGGCTCTGGATTCTTTTTTTATGTCGAGGTATAGGGACTCGATAAGCTCTTCTTTCGTTTTAAAATAATGGAAGAGCGTGCCGGTAGCCACTCCGGCTTCCTGTGAAATCAGTGACGTAGGGGTGCCGTGGAAGCCCCGTTCAGTGAAAAGGGTCAGGGCGGTGTCGAGTATTGCTTTTCTTTTATCGACTGGCTTTTCTGTCATGATGTCTCTTGGTAGTGTTCTGATTTTTGCTTAAAAATCCTGCATGTTTGTTTTCAGTTCCTGTTTTTTTGCCGATTCTTTAAGAGACTGAATTGCCTGAAAGCCGGCAGGACAAGTCTCATGGCAGTGGCTTTGAATTTTATTATAGGCCGTTCGAACTGAGCCTCCACGTCCTTCATCTTTTCGGGGATGTCTATATGCTGGGGACATTGCTCTCTACATTTCCCGCAGTCCACGCAAAGTGAAGCGGATGACCTCTTCCCGAGAATGCCCATCTGGTATAAGAGATACCTGTGCTGTGTGCCATCATCGCTTGTGCCCCTGAATATTTCCTTGCTGTTATACAGGTCAAAGCATCCCGGAATATCGACGCCTGCGGGACAGGGCATGCAATAATTACATCCTGTACATGGTATTGTCATTAACCCTCTGTACTTTTCCGCGACCATGCTGACCGTCTCCAGCTCTTTTTCGCTCAGTGAGTTCGGATACGCCTCCGATGCCGTCCGTATATTCTCATCGACCTGAGATATCTCGTTCATTCCAGAGAGGACAACAGTGACCTCGGGATGGTTCCAGATCCACCGCAGGGCCCATTCTGCAGGTGTCCTTTTCACGTCCGATTCGTTCCAGATCTCCGCAATTTCGGGAGGTATGTTCCTGGCAAGGTTCCCTCCACGCAGAGGTTCCATCACCACTACGGCAATTCCTTTTTCCGCTGCATATTTCAGGCCTTCCGTTCCTGCCTGGTGGTTTTCGTCAAGGTAGTTGTACTGGATAAGACAGATGTCCCAGTTATAGGAATCAACGATCTCTTTGAAAACCTCTATATTGTCATGGAAGGAGAAACCGGCGCTTCTGATACGGCGGTCCTTTTTTGCCCTGTCGAGGAATTCCAGCACCCCATTTTCTTTTATCCTTCTCCAGCCATCATCTGTCAGGGAATGGATAAGATAGTAGTCTATATATTCGGTACGCAGCCTGTTTAACTGGAATTCCAGAAATCTGTCCATATCCTGCTGATTCCTGACAAGCCAGTGAGGCATTTTAGTGGCGATCCTGACCTTTTCCCGATAGCCGTCTGCCAGGGCATCGCCAAGCAATATTTCGCTCTGCTCCCCATGATACGTCCACGCAGTATCGATATAATTTATCCCGTTATCGATAGCGTGGCGGATAAGGACAGTGGCCTTCTCATGATCGATGGAACCATCTTTTTTTGGAAGCCTCATGGCTCCGAATCCGAGTATTGATAGTTTGTCCCCGCTTTTAGGAACTTCTCTGTAGAGCATTTTGTCTCCCTCCAACCTGAACTGTATTAGACTGATTAGTCAATCTAGTATTAGATTTTGAGGTATATAGGACTTCTTATTTCATTTTACCTAAACATCATGTGTTGTTGCGTCTCCGGGGATTGAGACTGATGCAGCGCATCCGGGAAGAAAAAGAAATTTTCTATCTGCTGATATCCCATGATCTCGAGGTGCTGCATCAGGTATGCGACAGGATAGCGTTTCTGGAGGAGGGGAGGATTGTGAGGGTGGAGGAGATGTGATATCCATTATATGTGGGATTATTTCCTCCCCACACCCTTAAAGAACATATAATTGAACGTCCCTTCCTCTCCCGCAGTCCTGTGCAGATCCTCAATTCCCCTGTCAAATGTCTCTGCATCGATGATTCCCGTCTCGATGGCACTTTCCCTGACACCTTCCACCATTGGTATAATTGTCCTTCGCACAAAGCCTTCCTCCATGTGAGGGCGGCTGGAATCGCTGTAGACCATGCGTGGAGAGACTGTGATATCAGTGAATCCGGCTTTTTTGATAAGTGGATAGACCCGCCTGCCGATGAGTGAATCACCGCCGAGTCTTGCCTGCACTTCAACGAGGCTGTTCCAGGTTTTCACTCCGGCCTCGGTCTCGGGGTGGAAGAAACATGAACCGTGGTCACCTTCGATTACCGTGATGGTGCCACCGGTCTTGAGCACTCTGTGCAGGCTGGCCAGGGCTTTGACTGGCTCCTTGAGGTGTTCTAGCACGAAACAGACGAAAACGTGGTCGAAGCTTTCTTCCTCAAAGGAGAGGTCAAAGATGTTCTCCACACGGAACTCCACATTTTTGACTCCATCTCTGGCGGCACGTTCCTTTGCAAGGCTCAGGGATTCTTCGGATACATCAATGGATGTGATATTTGCCTGCGGGCTGTTCTTTGAAAGGATGACGGTCTGTGCACCGATACCGCATCCGGCTTCCAGTACCTTGCTGCCTGCCGGGTACTTTGTATCGCTGTGCAGAAGTTCTTCAAGTGTGCTTGCCTGGTCGCTGAGGCGGACTGATTCCCTTTCGGAGTAGCCGTGGACGTAGTCATGGGAGTTATGGGAGGCCATGATGGGATATTGTGCGACTTTGGATAAAAATACACATGTTCTGCATCGTGGATCAGAGGTTCTGCCTGCGAATCACCGAGTACATCTGTGTCTTCTTCATTCTTGCCAGATTGAGGACATTCTTCATTTCGTTATCTTCGAGCAGGCGGGATTCGATGTATCCATTGTCCACCGCCTCGTTGAATATCTCATAGCCGATACCGGTACGCGCAAGCACCGTTGTCCAGCCCTTGGGCGTGCCCACGCCACCGAAGGATATATCGGCGTTTTCGGCAGCAAGGTCCGTGCAGTATTTACATGAGCTGCTCCTGTAGCGGTCCAGTTCAGTAAGGTCGAAGACCCTGAGGTCGTCATCGGTCTGGAATTCGAACATACCCTTGCGTATCTTCATGGACTCGATATCTTCCAGGCGCATGTCCTTGCTCTCAACGAATTCCTTGATACCTTCGTAGTAGAAAGTGTCCATGCAGAAGAGTCCCAATCGGAGTATATTGGCCCTCATGAACAGGTGCAGGAAACCATATGGGCTTTTCTGCATCTTATAGACCGCATCGATATTGCAGCTGGTTCCCACAAAACCGATGCTTCTCATGCCCTGCTTTACTGCGCTCATAAGGGCTTCGAGGGTCATGCTGTGGCTGTAGATGCTGCCTGCAGCCTCGACAACATCGTCGTATGTCCTGGCGATGATCGGTACGGGTTTCCATGGCTCTTCATCTGATTTTACGGTCACGATGGCACAGTCGATAAGCCCCTCCTCCAGACCGTAGGCCAGCATGGATGTTACCACCGCCCCGTCCTGTCCCTTCAGGTCCTTGATACCGGTCCTGGCTGCATAGGCATTGCGTATTCTGCCGACCAGTCCCTCCTCTGTCGTGATGGTTCTGGGGCACTGGTTGTAGCAGACCCCACAGGCAGTACATTTGTCTACCAGTTTTGGCTGCCCATTCTCTATGGTAATGGATTCGCAAGACGCGGCACATGCTCCGCAGAGGGTGCAGATGCCGGGTTTGATTATCTCTTTCCTGAGCTTGCCAAAGGATATCCTATCCTTCTCCCCGATGGACCTCTTCAGGCGTATCACGCTTTTTTCAAGATTATCGAATTTTGTTTTGCACTCAGGAGAGCAGAAGGAGTACTTCTTCCCACCGTAATCGCTAAAATAAAGTGCGCTTTCTGGTACTATTTTTTTGCATATTGGATCAATTGGCATGGTTTCTCGTCCATTGATATACTATGTCTATTTTTATGGCGCCACAACATAGAAAATGATTTCCTTCAAATATTTTTAAGTACCAGCATATTCTTCAGTGAAAACAGTTTCACTTTCAATGATCGGAAAACCGGCAATTGGATATTCAGGGAAACAATATAGTATTCCGGTAAAAATAGCCTATATGCGAGTATATTACTAAAACCGGCCATTAATTTGGTAACGGGGAATTCATGAAACCAGAAACAAAAGCTCAACTCATATCGATAGGTTCCGTAAATATGGACCCTACTCTCATCCATTGGTTAACCATTCCTACAGCCGGTCCCGGAGCCGGAAATGTGGCCTTCTTCTTTAACTCAGGAGGGCACCGTGTGCGTCTCGCTGTCAAAAAGGAATCTCCCCTGCAGGCAGAAATGGA
Organism: Methanolobus sp.; assembly: GCA_033549165.1. GTDB lineage: Archaea > Halobacteriota > Methanosarcinia > Methanosarcinales > Methanosarcinaceae > Methanolobus. The sequence goes on along the minus strand of JAWSUM010000014.1, from coordinate 18,128 downwards.
AAATGGGGAACTGGTAATACGAAAGGATGGTGTTGAGGTCGCAAGGGGGATCATCCAGGAGGAACTCATCCACTGCCCTGAGCAGGCTTTCATAACCATGTGCGAAAAATGTGTCTTCGACTGCAAGTTCTGTCCGGTCCCAAAGCTCAAGGGCAAGGTCAAGACCATGGACGAGATGCTCGGCATGATCGAAAAGGCCAACAGCACAGGAAAGATGCATGCAATTTCCATCACGTCAGGGGTTGAGGTATCCGCTGAAGACGAAGTCGACAGGGCCGTGAAGCTAATAAGCAGGCTCAGGGAGATATATTCGGTTCCCATCGGTGTTTCTGTGTATCCTACTGAGGATTCTACCCGCAGACTCAAGGATGCAGGTGCTGATGAATTGAAGTATAATGTTGAGACCATGGACCGTCCGCTCCACGAAAAGCTCTGTCCCGACCAGGACCTTGAATTCATTCTTGGATCACTGAAAAAAGGTGTTGGGATATTCGGAAGGAACAAGGTCTGCTCCAATTTCATAGTAGGTCTTGGTGAATCTGACGAATCCGCAAAGAAAGGTATTGAAGAGCTGGTATCTATCGGCGTAGTCCCCATCCTGAGGGCTGCCGCAAGACATCCATTGAGGGAAGGTGAGGTTACTATCGAACGCCCGTCGGCCCAAAGGCTGCTGATGCTTAACCGTTTCCTGCGAGAAAAGCTGGATGAATACGGGCTGCGTGCCGATACATTCAAAACCATGTGTCTTCCGTGCACCGGATGTGACATAAATCCGCATTCTGATCTTGAATAACAGGATTCGATTGTCATTCATTCCAGCTGAGCTGGTTTTTGAAACTATGTTTTATCCTTTAACTCCTCTTCAAGGATCGCATATATACAACTATCCTGCACAACGTCATTTTTTATTATGCTGTTCTTCAGGACGCCCTCAAGCCTGAATCCGGCCTTTTCAAGCACTCTTCTGGAAGCTACATTTCTGGCAAAAGGTTCTGCATAGATCCTGATTATATCATAGTTCTTGAAAAGATATTGCGCCATGCACCTGAGCACACTTGCCATTATTCCTTTTCCCCAGTACTCCTCTCCCAGAAAATATCCTATCTCCGTATTCTTGCGGTGGACATCATCTTTGAAATATGCCGCGATACTCCCGGCAACTTTTCCTCCGATCTCTATGGCAAACCCGACAAAGTTAACTTCGTGCTGTCTGGAAAGGTAAATGAATCCTTTAGCATCATCGATGGAATAAGGATAAGGGAACCCATCCCTCAGGTAATCGGATATCTTCTTATTGTTCGCAAGGGTCGCAAGCCTTTCCGCATCGTTGTCTTTCCATGGCCTGAGTGTGAACTCATCCGTCTCAATGATCATTTTCCTTCTCTCCATAAGAGACCCATATTTAGAAGGCCTCAGATAAGAAATTAACTAATGATCAATGTACTCTTTTCTCAATGATCCCGGGCCAGACCGAAGCAGAGACTATCATACTGAGCACGAAAACAAAGACCATGCCTGCAATGATATCTGTCTGACTGTAAAGGGGTATGATCCTGGAACTGTTCACAAGCACAGAAAGGACCGCAAAAACAATGACAAGTAAAGAAGATGAAACCAAGCTGGCTATCAGGGCGTACTTTCCTTTTTTATTGGTGTCCTGTCCGTCCATAATATCAATGCTCCTTGATGTTCTTATTTTATGCTCTTCCTTTTCATCAGCAGGGAATTCGTCGTAACTGAAACGGAGCTCATTGCCATGAAGGCTGCAGCAAGTGCGGGTGTTATCAGTATCGTATGAACGAAGGGGTAGAGTATTCCGGCTGCAAGCGGGATTCCGATGCTGTTGTAGCCAAATGCCCAGAAGAGGTTCTGCTTGATCTTACGCATGGTAAGTCTGCTCAGCCTGATGGCGGCCAGCACGTCCCTCAGGTCGTTCCTGATGAGCACTATCTGTGCGGATTCCATGGCAACATCGGTTCCGGCCCCCATGGCGATACCGATGTCTGACTGCGTGAGCGCAGGCGCGTCGTTGATACCGTCACCCACCATCGCGACTATGCGTCCTTCCCCCTGCAGCTTCTTGATCTCTGCGGCCTTGTCCTCGGGAAGCACTTCGGCCAGCACTTTTTCAATACCAATGCTGCTGGCAATGGCATCTGCTGTCCGGCGGTTATCACCTGTGATCATCACGACCTCGATGCCCATGTCGCGTATCTTCTCCACAGCCTCCCTGGAGTTCTCTTTCAGAGTGTCTGCAACCGCAACGAGGCCTATGATCCTGTCATCCTTTGCAGCTATCATGGCTGTCTTGCCCTGCGCTTCCAGTTCTTCCATTTTACTTTCAGCAGAGGTGATATCAATATCATTATCTTGCATCAGCTTGCGTGTTCCAAGCAGTATCCTGCTGCCCTTCACATTAGCTTCTATGCCCCTGCCTGCAATCGAATTGAAGCTTTTCACATCGTTGAGCTTAAGTGACCTTTCTTCTGCGCCTCTTACAATAGCCTCCCCAAGGGGATGCTCCGACCCCCTCTCGGCACTTGCAGCTATGGCAAGTAGTTCATCTCCCCCTGTGTCTGCAAGTGGGATCACGTCGGTAAGTTCCGGTTCGCCCTTTGTAAGGGTCCCGGTCTTATCGAACACGATGGTATCTATCTTCAGTGTCCTTTCAAGTGCCTCGCCGCCCTTGATGAGAATACCGTTCTCAGCACCCTTACCTGTGCCTACCATGATGGCTGCGGGGGTCGCAAGGCCCACGGCACATGGACAGGATATCACAAGCACGGTAATGGATATGAGCAGCGCGAAGAGGAACGGACTGATTATACCTGAGTTAATGGGAACATCGTATCTCTCGAATCCTACGAAATACCAGAAGAAGAAAGCAAGCAGTGCCAGTACATGCACCACAAGGATGAAGTGACCGGCGACAACGTCTGCAACCCTCTGTATGGGTGCCTTGGAGTTCTGAGCATTCTCCACAAGTTCGATAATCCTTGCAAGTGCTGTATCCGCACCTACATTCGTTGCCCTGAACTTCAGGGCTCCGCTTCTGTTAAGAGTCGAGCCAATGACCTCGTTCCCTATCTCCTTTTCCACAGGTATGCTTTCTCCGGTGATCATGGATTCGTCAACTGCAGAGGAACCTTCAACAACAACTCCGTCCACAGGTATCTTCTCGCCGGGTCGTACAAAGACGATATCCCCGACTTCCACATCTTCGACCGGCACTTCCTTTTCCTGACCGCCTACAATGATGCGTGCGGTCTTTGCCTGAAGGCCCATGAGTTTCTTGATGGATTCCGATGTCCTGCCCTTTGCACGTGCTTCCAGATACCTTCCGAGTACAATGAATGTGATCAGCATTACGGCAGTATCATAGTAGAGATGCTCGTAACCGGGTCCCAGGTCAAGATAGGTCGCTGCCACACTTATTACATAAGCTGCCCCTGTTCCAGTTGCAATGAGGAGGTTCATGTCGGTCACGCCATGTTTGAGTCCGCGGTATGTGCCGACGAAGAACTGTCTTCCGGGAAACACTATGACTATTGTTGTCAGGATAAATAACAGGTTCTCGTTTGTAAGGAGATCGGGTACGAACCATAACAGTTCCGGGAATCCACCTTTCATGCTCCCGAGCATGACAGGCACTGCGATAACAGCAGAGATTATGAGATTGTTCCGCTGGCGGCGTATCTCTTCTTCCCTTTCTTTTCGTTCCCTGTCCTCTGTCTCCTCTCTGCCGGCCGGCAGGGATGCAGTGTAACCGATTCCCTCAATGGCTGATATCATCTTTTCCACAGATATCATGGAGGAATTGTACTCGACCCGTGCCTTCGCAGTGGATACGTTGACACTGGCAGAGATCACACCTATCTGCCTTTTCAGCACTTTCTCCACATTCATGGCACAGGATGCACAAGTCATGCCGCCTACATCAAGGGTGACCCTGTCATGTACCACATGATAACCGATAGACTCTATGCCTTCCTCAAGTTCCTCACGATTGACAAGCGCCGGATCATAGCTGACAGCAGCCTTCGACATTGGCAGGTTCACATTGGCTGAGACCACTCCTGGATTTTTTTTCAGGATTTTTTCTACGTTCTGTGCGCAGGATGCACATGTCATTCCCGAGACCCTGAAAACGATATCTTCTACCTGACCAGGTTCGGGCTTTGTGCTTTCTTCCAGGTCTTCATCAGGTATTATCTTACATGCCTGCTGCTCACCGGTCTCAACCGGCAGAGGGCATTCTTCCTCCCCTACCTCGTATCCTGCATCGACAACAGCCTGTCTTATGTCTTCGAGGCTTGTTTTATACGGGTCGAACTCAACCGTCGCATTTTCATCCTCAAGATCGACCTCTACCGAGGACACGCCTTCCAGGGCTGATATTGCATCTGTCACACGTTTATGACAGTGCATGCATGTCATGCCGTACACTTTGATCTTTGTCTGCATGATATCTTCAGAAAGTCCCGGCTATCCTAACTGCCCCTTATTCGACAACAGTGTAGCCTGCATTTGAAACAGCTGATTTTATTACTGTCAGGTTCGTAACGGTAGGGTCATAGACGACTATAGCCTGTTTTTTTCCCAGATCTACCTTTACATCCTGAACTCCATCTACAGACTTTATTGCCTTATCTACTGTTGCCTGGCAGTGTTCGCACGCCATTCCTTCTATTTTGATTATTTCTTCTGTCATATATTGAAACTCCCTGTTTACACAGTTTATATTTCTCTTTTCTGGTATTTGTATTAATGTACTTGTAAACAGTCAATATTTGTAATTAACGCTGTTAACAGATTATCAGAAAGCGGTTAACTTATCCTGACATTCTGTTCTATCTCTTTCTTCCATTTGGAAATATCATCCACTTCAAGGTAGTGCCTGTTCATCCCGCTGGAGGATTCCGACACCACAAGTCTGTCTTTTTTAAGAAACCCTCCTTCAAGCTCGATTCCCACGATCTTTGAAAGTGTCATGTCATTCATTACCCCACTCTCAATATCGAGCTGTGCCAACCTCTTATTGGTCAGGATGGTCATGGATGAGTTTCTTCTGGAAGACAGGATAAGATGCTCCCCGCGGACATATTCCGGCCTGAGGTTCTCAAGAAGTTCTGCTATCCTTTCTTTGCTTTTCGTTGACAAGGTGTACACAGTCAGGTTCTTCTGGCCTGCTATCAGGAACAGGTACTGTCTTTCCACATGTACGCCGACAAGGTCCTTGAACTGGATGCGCAGTTCGACATTTTCTTTTCTGGAGAGGATGCCATTACTCTCTTTTTTGAAAAAGAGGTTCTTGTTAGTTATCACCATTGTGAACCTTTCTTTTTCAAGGCTCACAGGCTCTCTGGCAAGAACTTCTTCCCCTCTTCGGAAGATCGTTGATGTTGCCTGGTCCTTAATACTCACATCAGATTGTTTTGTGCCCTGGCTGTTATCCTTCTCATCGGGCAGGTAATGGTTAAGCATCTCTGCAAGCAGGTTCCCGTCGATGAGCTTTACATTGTGTTCGGCAGCCTCCTCCTGTGCTTCCCTGGTAAAGCTTGATGTTGTTGCAATGATCACTCCATCTACCCTGTCCCTGTACCGCAGGCTGCTGTATTCACGGATGGCTTTAACTCCTACGGACTCGGTGTATCTTTTGGCCTGCACTATCCATGTGTGTGAGAGTCCGAAATGTGCAATTTTTATGATCAGGTCTATGCCTCTGTCATGGGAGAACTGCGTTTCCTCGACGATGTACCCCATCTTCCTGAAAAGTTGTGCAAGGAGTTTTTCAAACTCGTAAGGGTCTATCTCCTGCAGTTGTCCTGTCGACCAGTTCTGCATAGGTTACCCATCCACAGTATAGGAAAGTCCGCATTCGGGACAGGAATACGAGAATGTTCTTACACCGGTCCTGCTTGAGTTCACTGTCCTTTGCATCCACGTGCCACAGGTGATACACTTCTGGTCGAAGATGGTCCTGTCTGGATTTGAGCCCGGTTTTTGTTTTTTGCCTGACATTCTATCACTCATCAAAGAACTCTGAATGGAAATGTATTATTTATCATCTTACTAATTATTATTGTCTGACTATTTAAACATGAATGTTTTCTTTTTGGATTCAATTGTTGTTAAATGCAGTTATCCTGCACGGTAGTGTACGATTAACGAATAACCATGCAAAAGATTAAATGTATTGAAGGTTAAAAGCATAGCATCAGATCAGAAAAATATCCCATTAGATATTTATCAGACCACAGTCACATAGCAAATATCTCTTGCTGCAGTTTTTATTATTCTCAGACGGGTGACCATCATGGATGAACTGGAATCTATAAGGAAAAGGAAAATGGAAGAATTGCAAAGAACCCTTCAGGAACGCCAGTTTCCTGCAGCTCCCATCACTTTGATGGACACCGATCTTGATCTGACAATTTCTAAATATCCTCTCATAGTTGTGGACTGCTGGGCGCAGTGGTGTGGCCCCTGCCGTATGCTCTCGCCGGTTATAGATGAACTTGCCACCGAACTGCAGGGTAAGGCTGTCTTTGGCAAACTTAATGTTGATGAGAACAAAATGACAGCAATCAAGTTCGGAATAACCAGCATACCTGCCATGCTCGTATTCAGGGAGGGTAAACTTGTCGACAGGATAATAGGTGCAGTTTCCAAACAGAGGATAATAGAAAAACTTCAACCGTTTATGTGAGGCTTATACATGAAACCCAGGATCGCAGAAAGTCCGACCGTACGTTTGATCGATCTCAAATCCAAACCTTATTTCATAGTCGCTTCGGTGGAAGTGGGCAATACGACCACTAAATGCATTCTGACAGCAACAAACCTTGAGGACGGCAAAACAAGGCTTGTGACAAAGACAGTCAGCATGACAAGGGATGTCCGTCCCCCAAAGGAAGGAGAAGAGATATTCGGCAGGACCTTAAATGGTGTTGAGCTCACCAGGCAGTCCGTAGCTGAACTTGTCAGGGATACGCTGATAGGCGCAGTGAAAAAAGCAAATCTCGACATCAAGGAAGATATACACTTTGTTGTAAGGTCTACAGGAGTAGTCGCAGGTTTCGATACACCGGATGAGGTCGGTGAGTTCATAAAGGCACTGGCAGACGGCTGCCTCATGGCGGGCGTACCTCCGAACCGCATGACACCACCAATGGCTGTCTCCAATATCCCGGAAAAGTTCCGCAAACACAGCAAGCTCGAACAGGTTGTCTTTGACGGTGCTGTGGCAAGTGTCACACCACCGACAGGCGCGACAGGTGTGGAAATTGTCGCAAACGAGATGGAAGGTGAGCTGGCAACTGCCGGTATCAAGGAGGGTGCCAAATGGGTTGATGTGGATTTCCGTAATCCATGTATCTCCATGGACTTTGGTACGACCCTTGACGGCAGGATAATCAGTCCGGACCTTCCGTATGCAAAAACAATTGGAAATTTCTGTGGCTATGCCGGAGCAATCCCGGATGCCATTATCCAGGGGACCAGTCTGGTCGACTCAAAAAAGGGGACTGCTCTTGATGTAGCGGATAATACGTCTCTCGGTGGGCTCACCCTCAGGCTCAAAGGTAAGGCGATCAAGGAATATGCGGATCGGATAAACGAATACATCGTGATCGAAAAGGTTCCCGGGGGTCGCAAGAGATACGGGAGCGTACCGGTCAACTCCGAGGCCGCAGATGCGATAGGTGTTGTTCTCATTGGTTGTGATGTGGGTAACAATGGCTCTGACATGGACAAACTTTCAAACCTGGGAGCCGAGATATACGAAAAGCATGATCTCAAATTCCTCTTTGCGGTGATAGATGAGGTTATGGCAAAGGTGGTACAGCGTCTTGTGAAAGTTGCACAGGATGAAGGTCTTGTGTTCGAGGACACGGCCATCGGTGTTACCGGCAGGGCTGGAATTACCGGGGATAAGCCAAAGCTGATACTGAAATACCTGCATGAGCTTGGTATCAATAACAAGATAGAAGAAAATGTAGTCTTTGTTGACGACGGTCTTGCACGCGGTGCTGCTGTCATGGCAAGGTGCATGAATTCCCTTGGTACCACATTCAATCCTCTTGGTGGTCACAGGGGTGGAAAATGCATACTCGGGCAACGTATGAAGTTGCAGAAAAGGTAAGAACGCAAAAATAAGTAAAGGCAGGAGATTTCCTGCCATACTGCCATAATAATTACATGAAACTAAAAAAGAATCCTGTTCCAGTATATTAGAAACTCAGAACCTGTTCCTTCTTTCCTGTCTTCTCATTTCTTTCCGGAATTCTATCTCGTGCTTCTTCATTGCTCTTTCATGTCTGTCAGCCTTTGAATCTTTCACAATTGCACCTCTCATGGATCACTAAAGGAACAAATGTTCAACCACATACAGATAAAAACATTCAAAATACACAATACGGATTCTTTTTCAGTCTCAACCTCATAATGTTTACTAAATCCTGTTTAGCACAATAATAACTTAAACTTTTTGTTTTATGGCCCTATTCGGGTCAGGAAAATTATCAACAAAAAAGAAGTCTCAGGGATTTTCACTGAATCCCTAAAATGGAACTGATATATTTCAGATTCCTGGTATTCACAACATCCTGCGGTTCTATCCACGCACGGCGGGCTACATCAATACCATAGGCAATATCATCGAAGTTGTTAAGGGTATGGGTATCCGTGCTTATGGCCAGCCTGACCCCTGCTTTCTTTGCCATTCTTGCATGTATATCATTCAGGTCCAGGCGGGATGAGTTTATTTCAAGCATCTTCCCGTTATCATGGGCGGTCTGCAGCACTTTTTCCATATCGACATCGTATGCTGCACGTTTTCCGAACTTCCTTCCCGTAGGATGGGCAAGTATGTCCAGGTGTTCGTTCTCAAGTGCCGCAACTATTCTTTTTGTCATAGTTTTCCTGTCCTGTTCCAGGTTTGCATGTACGGAAGCTACGACAATGTCAAGTTTATTCAGTACTTCGTTGCTATAGTCAAGTTTGCCGTTGGACCTGATGTCGCACTCAGTACCGGAGATAAGCCTTATACCTTCCAGTTTTTCATTGATCCTCTCGACATCTCTTGCATGTTCAAGCAGCTTTCTTTCCGACAGGCCCCCAGCTATGCTTGTGGAGTGCGAGTGATCCGTGATCGCTATGTACTCATATCCCCTCTCAAGAGCGGTTGCAGCAAGTTCCTCTATGCTGTTTTTTCCATCACTCCAATTCGAGTGGACATGGAGATCACCCTTTATGTCCTTTGCTTCGATAAGCTTTGGAAGTTTATTCTCCATACCGGCTTCGATCTCTCCCTTGTCTTCCCGCAGTTCCGGTACAGGATATTCAAGCCCCAGAAAATCATAGATCTCCTCCTCGGTTGCACATTTTTTAAGCAGATGCGTGCCGACATCCGTGAATCCGTATTCATTGAGGCTGTAACCTTTCTCAAGTGCCAGCTTACGCAGGCGTACATTATGTTCCTTCGAACCGGTGAAATGTTGCAGCATTGAACCTAAGGAATTCTCGGGAACAATGCGCAGGTCTACACGGATGATCCCCCCGTAAATGATGGAACTCAGGCTGTTTCCTTCTTCCAGGACCTCGGTCACGTTTTCAAGGCTCATGAAAGCGTTCATCGCTCCAGCAGGATTGTCCGAGAGTGCTATAAGATCAATGTCTTTTACCGTTTCCTTTCTTCTCCTCACACTCCCCGCAGCTATGACGTCCTTTATGCATGTGCAGGTGTTCAGTTGTTCCCTTATTTGTTCCACTATAGGGCTTGCGACCGGTAGGGATGTCCTTCCCCGATCGCTATTTTCCAGATAGCGCCGAACTGATCGCAGTATCCTTTCTTCCTGCTTTTGTCCCATACGTGAAAGTCTTCGGATACGATGCTCCTGCGCAGCTTTCAGCAGTTCATCAACGGATTCGATATCCAGTTTCTCGTAAAGTAATTGTGCGGTTTTGGGGCCAATTCCAGGGATATCCATGATCTCGAAGATCCCACCGGGCACTTCTGCTACCGTTTCTTCATATGCCTTGAAGGTGCCCGTGTCCAATATCTCTTTGAGCTTATCCTGAAGGGCCTCTCCAACACCGGGTATTTCAGAGATGCGATCCTGGCGGTACAGATCTCCGAGGTTTTCGTCAAGCCCCTTAATGTTCCTCGAAGCTTTTTCGTATGCCCTGATCTTGAAAGGGTTCTCTCCCTTGAATTCCAGCATTGCTGCCATTCTGTCGAGAATCTCTGCAATCTCGGTATTATTCATCGTAACCATTCCCGATGAACAATTGTCTTCAGGACTTTTGACCTTTTTGTGTCTTGAGTGATTTCTCGACTGTCTCCTTGTGTATGTCTGCTGACTTGTGGATTCCTCCAAGAGTACCCCTTACAGCCCTGCAGGGGTACTGTTGTATCAGGAGGCCTGCTTTTGAAGGTGCGTCTTCAACCTTTGTTCCGATAAGTTTCTCAGCCATATGCCATGTGCTTCCGCACGGCGCACCGCGTATAACACGAACAGCGGATATCTTTCCATCACGCGTATCAACTTCAAGTTCCGGTCTCGCAAGCTTTGAGGTAAAATCCGAGATTGCCGGATTGTCGGAAAGGGTACAGCATATTTCTTCTATTTCGATGTACATGCCATATTGTTCTGCTATCTGCTCAAGCTCATGGACCGGGGCCTTTGCAGCCCCGCCGGGTGCTATCAGTGCTCTGACTCCTTCCTTTCCTGCTTTGTGTGCGATGGCCACGGTGAGGTCCGGGTGCAGGGAGTAGGTGATAAGGATATCTGATCTGAAAACAGCATCGTCCAGTTGCAGATCTTCCAGGAATCCTTCCGGCTCATCGATGAATCCTGGAAGATATTCCGGCAGGGCTGCGGAGACAACATCAAGTTCTGTTCTTGAAACTATGGTCTCGATAAGTCGTTTACCGTACTTCCCTCTGGTTATAACTCCGATTGTGCTCATGCTGATCTTTTCCCTGGGGAGGATTGTTCTATTTACTTAATATGTCTTGGCATTGATTTTTATATTAATAATGTGTAGTCTATTTGAGGAGAACCCATGGACGAATACGACTCTTCTAAGGTATATTTCAGGTGTAACGTTTGTGATCATATGTTCCAGGAAAACCCGGAATATTTCCCCATAAAGTGCTTCCAGTGCAGTTCGGAGAATGTCTCGCGTCTTTAGGCAGGCATTTTCGTACAAATAGGCTAAATATCATATGCTCTCTTTCATTACTGCATGTCAGCAAAGGGAAAACTCATAACTCTGGAAGGTATCGACGGTTCAGGCAAATCAACAGTAGCAAAGCGTCTGGCTGCAAACCCGGATTTTTCTGATTGTGTCTTTACCCGTGAGCCCACTGGAAGCTGGATCGGCGAGGCCGTTGACCGTGCGATCCATTCGGATACGGACAACCTGGCCGAACTCTTGCTCTTTGCCGCGGATCATGCCGAGCATATATCCAAACTGATCCGTCCTTCACTCGAAAGCGGCAGAAACGTTGTCTCAGACCGATACTCTGCCAGTCGTTATGCATACCAGGGAATGACACTTGCAGGCAGGTTCGAGGATCCCCTGAGATGGGTACAGGATATACACAGGGGATGGACCATAAAGCCTGACCTTACAATACTGTTCGATATCGACCCACAAATAGCAGTTGCAAGGTGCGGTAGCCGTGGCGATAAGACCAAATTCGAAAAGATAGGTTTCCTGGAAGGTGTACGTGAGAACTATCTGCGACTATCAGGAGAGGATCCGGGATCTTTTATTATGATCGATGCCAGCAAAAGCATGGATGATACTGAAGCAGAGGTCATCGATATAATATCTTCTTTCTTATGATATTGTCATGGAAAAATATTGAATATAGGTTATATTTTTTCTATAGTTATATAGTATTATCTATGTATAAAAAGATTCTTAATCTATAATCTATATAATATCTTTAATTATAGTTATGTTCAGCTATAATCTGTATCACTTGTTCCGGGAATTCCCGGTACATTCTTGGGCGTGGGAAACAGATGATAGATACAGATATTGTGCAGAATGCCCCTATCGGGATATTCGTTGTAGATAATAATGACAATCTTACTGTATTCAACAGGTCTATGGAGTCGATCTATGGACTATCGACAGGCGATGTCATAGGAAAGAGCCTGCAGTTTCTCTTTTCTGAGCACACTCCTGCAGGGGAAGTGAATTTAAGGGATGCATTTCTTGAAGCGAAAGCTTCCCTCCGTCAGTCTTCCAGAAAAAATGTGCCCTTGATAATTCCAGAAGAGGAACTCAGTTACAAATCCATCTCTTTTGTGCCTATAGTTGATGAGCTGGGAGCTTACGATGGGATGATCGGCTATGTCGGGGAGACCGGTGTAGACCGAACCGGGGAAAAAGGTCTGCTGGATGAGATATCCAGAGCAAGGAAGAACGCATCTGTCTACAAGAGCATTCCCCTTATAATTTTCAGGTGGGCTGCCGAAAAGGGATGGCCTGTCCAGTTCGTATCTGCGAACATATCCCAGCTGGGTTACACTAAAGAAGAGTTCGAATCAGGAGCCATCAAGTATATGGATATCGTTCACCCGGATGACAGGGAAAAGTTACTTCTGGATGTTGAGAGATTTGAAAGAACCGACAAGGTGTATTTCTCGGATGACTATCGGCTTGTAGGCAGGTGGGGAGATATCATCTGGGTCAATGAGCTCTCATTACTCAAAAAGGAAGGAGACGTGTCATTTCGATATGAAGGTATAGTAATCGATATCACAGAAAGAAAAAAAGCAGAAGATTCTCTGAAAGGCGAACATAAGCGACTCGGGAAGATAACTTCCAGCGTCGGAATCGGCCTGGCTGTCATATCCCGGGACTTTCGTACACTATGGGCCAATGATGTGCTCAAAGATATTTTTGGTGATGTTGAGAACAAGCTTTGCTATGAGGTTTACAACCACCACCCGCATAGATGTGAGAAATGCGCTGTCAAAGCGGTTTTTGAAAACAATATAGAAAGGGTTGTGAGCGAGCAATATGGCATTGACGGGGAGGGTAATCAGATATGGTCACAGATAATTGCAACTCCTGTGAGAGACAATAATGGGAATATAACTGCCGCTATGGAAGTTGTGGTACCGGTGACTGAAAGGAAACAGAGGGAGATCGAGCTCAATGAGAGCAAGGCAAGGATCGAAAGTATATTGAGGTCTGCTCCCGTGGGTATCGGTGTAATAAAGAACAATCAGCTTGAAGATGTTAATGACAGGTGTTGTGAGATCCTTGGTTATTCACGGGAAGAGCTCATAGGTCAGGACATACATGTATTCTTCGATATTGACAATACATACAGTGATGTTGAATCTATCCTGAAGTCTGGAATAAGGAAGCATGGTGTAGGAATGATGGACAGTCAGGCAAAACGTAAGGACGGATGCATAATCGATCTTTCCATCAGTGCCACTCTTATGTATCCTGATAATCCTTCAAAAGGTATCAGTTTCACAATAATGGATGTAACGGAAACGAAAAGGAACGAGAGAGAAATTCAAAAACATGCATTGGAACTGGAACAGCTGAATCATCTGAAGGACCTGTTCTCTGATATCATCCGCCATGACCTCCTGAATCCTGCGGGCACCATAAAGGGTTATGCTGAGATACTGGAAGAACTCGAAGATGATGAAGAAAAGCTGCATCTTTTAAGGATGATACAGGAAAGCAATAAGCGGCTCATCGAGCTTATTGAGAATGCTTCAAAGTATGAAAAGCTGAACTCTATCGATGAAATCGACTACTCGGATAGCGATCTTGTGGATATTTTCAAAAGAGTTATTCTGGAATTCGAACAGCCTTTGAAAGAAAAGAATATGATTGTGGCTTTTTCTTCTGAAGGACCCTGTATCTATGCCGTTAATCCTCTTGTGAGCGAGGTGTTTGCAAATCTGCTTTCCAATGCCATAAAATACGGTTCTGAAGATGAAGAGATAAGAATTGGTTTCCATGATAATGGGAATGCCTGCAAGGTTACAGTAGCCGATCATGGGGATGGTATCCAGGATGTGGATAAGGCCTTTGTTTTCAACCGCTTCAAACGTCTTGATAAGAAAGGTGTCAAGGGAACAGGTCTTGGACTTGCCATCGTCAAGCGTATTATGGAATTACACGGCGGAAGTTGTGGGGTCGAGGACAATCCTGAAGGAAAAGGTAGTGTTTTCTGGGTCACATTCACAAAAGCTGTTATGTGACCCGGGGTGTTCAAAGTTCGTTCTTGTCGGCGAATTTGATAAGAGCTTCGCCAAGCGTGCGCGTATATTTTGGGTTAAGGTTAAAGCGACTCTTTTTCTGCCCTCCTCTCTCCTTTGCGATCTCTATGTACTCATTTTCATATCGTTCGCTTGAGGCAAGGCTTATTGTCAGGAACCAGCCGGCTCCCATCTTGATCTCTGCGTATCCTTCGCCAATTTCTATAATATCATCATTTTCTGCCATAGTTACACCGTAAATTTACGTACTATTTTACTGTACCATTTCCAGGGGAATCGATCCATTGTGCAGCGCTGTTGCCACAATGGCACCTTTGAGACCGATCTTCTCAAGGGTCTCAATGTCCTCTATATTGCGGACTCCCCCGCCAAGAAGCACACTGTGATTTGAGATGGAAACGATTTTACTTAAGAATTGTGAATCCACGCCGCTTGATGTGCCAACCCTGTCAAGGTCGAGTATTATGATGTCCTGGAGGTCGAATTCGTTGAGTATCTCCACTATCTCGAAGGGGTCACTAGGCATCCCGGAGTCGTTGCTAAGTATTTTGCCGTATTTCTTATCAATGCTCACAACCACTCTCCCCGGGTGTGCGGCAGCTACTTCCCGGATGGTGTCAAGCGAGGCTGTTTCAGTTCCAAGGACTACGGTCTGCACTATTTCAAGGATGTCTTCTGTTTCGGAAGGTGAGCTTATTCCAGGATCTACCATCGTCTTTGCCCTCCGGGCAACCTGTTCCAGAACTTCAAAGTTCTTTTCTCTTTTGCCTATGTCCTGAAGAAGGTTCAGGTCAGCAATGTATACTTCCTGGGGTCTTATAGTTTCAATTACCTTGACAGGGTCCGAACTGTTGCATATGTGGCTGGAAAAATGGATGGGTTTGTACTCATGCCTGTTCCCGCCCTGTGCATGCACAACTGTCCGGTTGAAAATGTCCAGAACTAAAAGGATACGAAACATATTTAATTCATACATCTGTCATGCTATAAAAAAGAGGTTTATACTATGAAATTGCTCATCAGTCCCATTAGCCCTGAAGAGGCCATTGCAGCACACAAAGGTGGTGCTGATATCGTTGATGTGAAGAATCCCAAAGAAGGTTCACTTGGTGCAAATTTCCCATGGGTTATAAGATCTGTGAAGGAATCCATCAATTCCGAAAAGCCTATCAGCGCGACTATTGGTGATTTCAATTTCAAGCCAGGTACTGCCTCACTTGCGGCACTTGGTGCAGCAGTTGCTGGCGCGGATTATATCAAGGTCGGTCTGTATGATGTCCAGACCGAGGAACAGGCTCTTGAGATGCTCACCAACATCACAAAGGCTGTTAAGGATATCTACCCTGAGAAGAAGGTTGTAGCATCCGGTTATTCTGATTATGAGCGTATTAATTCTATCAATCCTCACCTTCTCCCTGAGATCGGCGCAAAGGCAGGCGTGGATGTCGTGATGGTCGACACCGGAATCAAAGACGGGCGCTCAACCTTTGAGTTCATGGACGAGGAAGAGCTTACAAAGTTCACAACAGCTATCCGCCAGCAGGGTCTTGAATCTGCACTTGCCGGTACCCTGAAGTTTGAGGACCTCCCTGCTCTCAGACGCATAAAGCCTGATATCATCGGTGTGCGCGGCATGGTCTGCGGCGGCGACAGGAATTCCTGCATTAAGGCAGAACTTGTTGATAAGTTGAAGAACGAGATGTAACTTAGGTTACGTCTTTTATATTCTGTTTTTTGTTTGTATTTTTACAGCTTTTTTGCGCTCTAGCTTTGCTATTGTTGTTGGATATGTGGCTTGTGACTGCAATTGTGTGGACTATAGTTTATACCTGAAGCAGAAAAGGTGCAGTTTACACATTCCATTGTTTGGCAACAAGTGAAAACCTGAAAAATAAACAAAAAACGGCAAATTGATATAATGAAAAGTTTATCAGTGGCTGATACATATTTTTGAGATGGTTTGGTATGAAAAACATAATAATAATTTGTATTGTAATAACATGTTTACTTTTTTCGGGTTGTGTTGGTGGCAAAGATGAAGGAACTACTGACACTTCATTTTCTTCTGAAGCATATTCGGAATCCGGTGATACTCCGGATTTGGTAATTAAGCCAAGTGATGTTCCTGGTCTTTCCTTCGATTATCATTCATTCTATGCATTTTCTATAAGTGACTCTTTTGAATTTCCTGCTGAGCCTATTATGTATACAGATACTTTACCCCAAGATACCCGCAAGGTAGGAGAAGCAGCCGTGTGGGACGATGAAACAGGACATACGATGGGTTATTCTATAATGATGTATGATTCTGATTTGGGACTCGAATTTAATTTTTATGACAGGAAAAGATACTATGAAGAGCAAGGAGTAGAACATAGAACTTGTAACATTGGGAAGGATTGTTATTACATGTATTCATTGGAATCAGATAATCAAGCTGCAGTTAGCTTAGTTGCTCTGTCCTCAAATGATAATGTGGTATTAAGTGTGGCCATCATTGATGAAAAAGACAAAAGTGAAGATGAAGCAATCAGAATTGCTAAAATCATCGAAGGTAGGCTTTGAGGATTAATCCTACTACCTTCTTTTTTAGACTTCCTTTATTATGGGTCATAGGTAACGATATAAATTGCACTTTATACCCCCATCCCTCCTAAAAACCCAGAAGCGTTAAATCATACTTATGCTGAATATGTTATCAATGATGACCATCGATACCGTAATTAAAAACGCATGGTGATTCAAGTTGACCGAAGAGATTACCGTCAGTGTGGGACAGGCGTATCCCCGCGATGTCGGAAGGGGCATTGCAAGGCTTGATAAGGACCTGATGCAGAGCATTGGTGTTATCAGCGGCGACATCGTTGAGATAGGGAACAGGGAGAAATGTTATGCTATCGTCTGGCCCGGATACCTTGACGATGCAGGCAAGGACACTATCAGGATAGACGGCAATCTCAGGAACAACGCAAAGGTAAGTATAGACGACAGGGTCACTGTCCGAAAGGTCGCAGTGACGGAAGCCGAAAGGGTTGTCCTGGCACCCACAAGGGAGACCCGCCTTGTGGGTGGTGCCCGTTTCATACTCCGGATACTGGAAGGCCGTCCTATCGCAAAGGGACAGAACATCCGGGTCGAGACAGTCAACAATCCTATTTCTTTTGTCGTACTGTCAACAAAGCCCTCCGGTCCTGTGATCGTCAGCAGGAATACTCAGATACAGCTCAGGGAGAGCACTGTGGTACAGGAAGGTGTCGCAGGCCAGATCACCTATGAGGATATAGGCGGGCTTAAGCGGGAGCTGGGGCTTGTGAGGGAGATGATCGAGCTGCCCCTGAAGCATCCCGAACTTTTCCAGAAGCTTGCCATTGACCCACCCAAGGGTGTGCTGCTATATGGTCCTCCCGGGACGGGCAAGACCATGATAGCAAGGGCTGTTGCGAGTGAGACTGACGCTAATTTCACTTCCGTCAGCGGTCCCGAGATAGTGTCAAAGTACTACGGAGAAAGTGAGCAGAAACTGCGTGAGATATTCGAGGAAGCGGAAAAGAACTCTCCCTCTATTGTCTTTATCGATGAGATAGACTCCATCGCCCCGAAGCGTGATGAGGTTGTGGGGGAAATGGAACGCAGGGTGGTCGCACAATTATTGTCGCTCATGGATGGCCTTGCCTCAAGAGGCAAGGTTATCGTTATAGCCGCAACCAACCGCCCGAATTCCATTGACGAGGCCCTGCGCCGTGGAGGGCGTTTCGACAGGGAGATAGAAGTAGGTATCCCGGATGCGGAAGGCAGGTTGCAGATACTCTTTGTCCACACAAGGGGTATGCCGCTCGAGGAAGGACTCGCCCTTGA
>JAWSUM010000013.1:32220-38904 GCA_033549165.1 Methanolobus sp. | reverse complement strand
GAAGCCTTTTATATTTTGTAAACTATCACCTGTGCAAAGGTTTACAATACTTTTGTTTCCCTTTATTCATAAGATGCAACAGACATACTATTGCAAATGATGCATTCATTGTAAACAGAAATTGAAGATAAAGATCATCAGGAGAAAAACAGTGGACGAAAGTTACTATTCCCACCATGGAACCGATATCAAAAAAATGGCATTGGCATCCCTTTTTGCGGCGCTTATAGCAGTGGGTGCATATGTAAAGATACCAATTCCATTCAGCCCCGTACCAATCACCCTACAGGTGTTTTTCATATTCCTTGCAGGCGCAATTCTCGGTGCACGATGGGGTACTTTAAGTGTAATCGTATACATGCTCCTTGGAATTATCGGCCTGCCGGTTTTCTCTGGAGGGTCATCAGGACTTGGCATACTACTTGGACCCACCGGCGGATACCTGATCAGTTTTGTGATAGCTGCATTTCTTATTGGTACACTGTGCGAAAAAAAAGGAACATCAAATGTCTTATTGAATGCAATGTTCATGCTTGCCGGATTGTGTGTAATATACGGTTTGGGAACCTCTTATCTTGCATATGCTGCCAGCATTACAATTGAAAATGCCATAAAACTGGGCGTCCTTCCATTCCTGCCTGCAGACATCTTGAAAATCGCCCTTGCATCGGTTATTGTTTCAAAGTACTCGATATGAAAGATTGCCATGATAGAGATCACAAAGTTGAACCATAGGTACCCGAACGGGAAACTAGTGCTGGACTCTATAGACATGTGCATCGAAAACGGAGATTTCGTTGTCATTGCCGGCAGGAACGGAAGCGGTAAATCGACACTTGTACGCCACATGAATGCTTTACTTCTTCCAACATCCGGCTCTGTAAAGATCAATGGACTCTGCACCACAAAAAAAGCAAACCTTATGGACATCCGCAGAACCGTGGGCATGGTCTTCCAGAATCCGGATTCACAGTTTGTTGGCATGACGATTGAAGAAGATGTAGCCTTTGGACTTGAGAATAGGAGAATGTCTCCTGAAAAAATAAGACAGCTCGTAGACCAGGTTTTAGAGGCAATGGAACTTTCAGGATTCAGAAAGTCCACACCCCGCTCGTTGAGCGGAGGTCAGAGACAAAAAGTTGCTATCGCAGGAATCCTTGTAATGGGGCCAGAGTGTGTAGTCTTCGATGAGATCACCTCTATGCTCGATTCCCACTCAAGACAGGATGTACTTGCAACAATAAAGGACATCAACAAAAAGGGAACCACTGTCGTCCATGTCACGCACAGACTTGAAGAAGCAGTTGATGCTGACCGCCTGATTGTCATGGATTCAGGAAGGATTGTTCTTGATGGGAAACCTGAGGACGTATTCATGCACCCGGACCTTGTTCAAAGATACGGCCTGGAGTTACCTCCAGTGATAGAACTGTCAAGAAGGCTATCGGATGCAGGCATCATCAGAAATGGAATTGCACTTTCAAAGGAGGAGCTTGTGGAGGAATTATGTCGATCGATGTGAAGGGCCTGAGCTATTCCTATAATCCGGGAACCAGTCTTGAAAAAAGTGCACTGGAAAACATAAGCATGTCCATCGGCAGAGGAGAGTTCGTCGTGATAGGCGGAGAGATCGGCTCGGGAAAATCAACCCTCATCCGACACTTCAACGGGCTGCTCAAACCCAGTTCCGGCAAGGTGACTGTGGAAGGGATGCCGGCTCATGAAAAACATGTAAAAGCAAAAGTAGGAATACTTTTTCAGTTCCCGCAGAACCAGCTCTTCGGTAAGACAGTATATGAGGACGTAGCCTTCGGGCCATCTAATTTTGGGGCCAGGGGTGAAGAACTGGAAGAAAGGGTCATCAAAGCCCTGGAACTGGTCGGTGTCAGGGAAGAATTGTACTATGCCTCACCCTTCAGTCTGAGCGGAGGAGAAATGCGATTGGTAGCCATTGCCGGCGTGCTGGCAATGAGACCCGATTACCTCGTACTGGATGAACCTCTTGCCGGACTTGACCCCGAGAACAAGAATTCACTGATCCGTATTCTAAAGGACCTTCACTCGCAAGGTACCTCTGTGATCATAGTTTCACACAGGACATTCGATCTGCTTCCACTCGCAGATAAGGTATTCTGGATGGAAGACGGGAGGATCTCATTCGAAGGGAGCCCGGATGATTATATAAGTTCTGCATCCCCTCAACTTACTGGCATCACATCCCTTATGAAGGAACTCAGGCAGAGGGGTATTGACGTGAGGGACGACATTTTCACAATCGAGGATGCTTTCAACGAAATAAGCCGTGTGCAAAGGGAAAAAGTGGTGCATTAGCAATGAATGATCTCTTTTTCACCTATATTCCAGGCACATCTCTGATCCACAGGCTGGACCCCAGGACTAAAATTATCGCTGTGATGATAGCCAGCATAGTCATTTTCAAGTCATTCTCTTTTGCCGAGATGGCTTCCATTGGAGCTGTTTTTTTGAGTTTGTTCCTTATTTCCCGTGTTTCATACAAGGTAGCTTTGGCTTCTGTAAAACCCATGTTACTGTTCCTAGCAATCATTTTTATTATGCAGCTATTCTTAACAGGAGAAAATGAACTGTTCTCATTATTCGGGTCCAAGGCCACATGGGAAGGACTTCATACCGGAATACTACTGACCACCAGATTTGTTTATCTGCTGCTGTTCGCCTCCCTGCTCACTGCAACCACTGCACCCTCTATGCTCACTGCTGGCATTGAGCGCATGTTGCGCCCTTTACCACTGGAAAAGCTGGGGATATCATCTTTCGATCTTGCAACCATGATGTCCTTATCCATTCATTTCTTCCCTCTTTTGCATGAACACTTCGGCCACCTCAAAGACGCACAGATATCCCGTGGCCTTGATCCAGGGCACAGTCCTTTCAAGATGGTATATTCACTTTCGGTCCCAATGATGAGAATCGCATTCAGATCCGCAGAAGAGGTTTCGTTTGCAATGGAAAGCCGTTGTTACCAGGGAGTCAGCAGGACATCACTTTTCAATCCCCATATGAAAAAGACCGACTTTGTTGCTTTGCCAGTCTTCATAACAGTTATGAAGCTCATCCTGTTATTAGCCTGATCTTCCTTGCTCTTTTCCAAAACCACCGAAAGGAAGAAAGCCCCAATAAAAAATAAATACATGAACATATATTCATATATTTATGCAAAATCCCACGGAGCATATATGTGCCGATGAAAGGTCAATAGCAGAGATGGTAGATGCCCTTCCTTCTGAAGAAGAACTCTGCAGGATATGCGACATCCTCAGTGCACTGCACTCCGAAACGCGCCTGAAGATACTTTTTCTTCTGTCAGAAGGCGGACTATGTGTCAAGGAACTTGAAATTGCGCTGGATGTTTCCCAGCCAGCCATATCCCACAGCCTGCGAACACTCAGGCAACTGGACCTTGTGAGAGTAAAGAAGGAGGGCAGGTTCGCAGTCTACCATCTTGCAGACGAGCATGTACGTACTTTCCTTGATATGTGCAGACAGCACGTGGGGGAATGCAAATAATGTCAGCTGTCAGCATTATATGGTCCGCATTGACCGGGATTGCCATTGAATCCTGGAATCTCTTCCTGGAAATGGCCCCGTACCTGTTCCTTGGGTTCACTGTTGCAGGGCTGCTCCACGTGTTTGTTCCCGAAGGACATATCATCAAATATCTGGGGGAGTCAGCAGGAAAGGTAAGGTCGGCCCTGAACGCTTCACTGATGGGAATACCCATTCCTCTGTGCTCATGCGGAGTAGTCCCGACTGCCCTCTCCCTTCAGAAAAGAGGAGCCACAAAGGGCGCAACACTTTCATTCCTCATATCTACCCCTGAGACAGGAGTAGACTCGATCGCAATAACCTATGCACTGCTTGATCCGATAATGACAGTGTTCCGTCCACTGGCGACCCTTGTTACAGCCCTGTCGGCAGGAATCTCAGAGAATTTCCTGGGCAGGGAAGAGTCTAGAATTCCC
Organism: Methanolobus sp.; assembly: GCA_033549165.1. Lineage (GTDB taxonomy): Archaea > Halobacteriota > Methanosarcinia > Methanosarcinales > Methanosarcinaceae > Methanolobus. Next base: position 34,903 of record JAWSUM010000013.1, on the reverse strand, counting down.
GATAGCTGGACCGCTGAAAAGAAGACAGACCTGAGCAAAAATGTGCTTTTGATTCAGCCAGCCGCCGCGTGCAGTGACACTTCATGCTCCTGCCATGTCCCTGGGGAAGAAAAGGAACTGTCCGGCAAGGAGCGTCTAAAGGAAGGCATCAGGTATGCCTACGTAGAATTGCTGGGCGACATCTCGAAATGGCTGCTGATCGGAATCGTTATTGCAGGCGCTATATCTTATGCCGTACCCTATGATCTTGTGCAAACCTACCTTGGAGGGGGTATTGCTTCAATGCTAGTGATGCTGCTCATAGGTATTCCACTCTATATCTGCGCGACCGCTTCGACCCCGCTGGCAGCCGCCCTGATAGCAAAGGGCATGAGCCCGGGAACGGCATTTGTGTTCCTGCTGGCAGGGCCTGCAACCAATGCCGCAACCATCACAATGGTAACGAAATTCCTTGGAAGAAGAAGTGCTGTGCTCTATCTTGCGACAATAGCCGTATGTTCATTGATATTCGGCCTTGTCCTTGACCTTATATATTTCAGACTGGGAATAGAAGCGGCATCCATAGTAGGCAGTGCGAGCGAGGTCCTGCCGGTACAGGTGAAAACGGCATTTGCACTACTGCTTATACCATTGATGGCCTACGGGATATACCGGCAGTGAAATCAAACTGAACGACACAGGGTTATGACTGTTCCCTGTGCAGTTCCTTTGACAATCTCTCTGCCATTTTCTCTTTGAACTCGTCTACTTCAAAATCCGCATTTCTATCGTGAATTGTGGGATGATCAGCATCCTCTGGCCCGCTACCGCCGGATTCAACCGGGATAGAAACTATTTTCCCAAGGTTCCCATTTTTGATTACCTTGTCTTTTCCCCACGTAAAATCATTTTTTTCTGTCATTGTGACACCGCAAGCATAATGGATCCGTGTTAATGAACCCACAAAGAATATGTATGCTTGTTCCAACTATATACTTTTTTTGACATATCTATTGAAAAAAATATCCTGACATATGGAACCTATTCTTCCCTGATAGTACTTTTCCCGATCAGCACCTCGGTGGATTTTACTATGGCAAATACATCATCACCGGGTTTAATGTCAAGTCTTTCAACTGCTTCTGAAGTGATGATCGACGTGAGGGACGAAGGTTCTATCTCAATGCTTATTTTTGAGACCAGGCCTTCTTTCTCTACTTTGATCACTTTGCCGGGTATCTTGTTGCGAGCCGAGAGTTTCAATCCTATATTCTCCCATGAACCTTCGTCTTTCATAGTCTCGTCAACGAATTCCTTATGAAGCTCATACTCACGGATCAGCTTTCTGCCCTCGTCGGTGAGAAAAGTACCCTGTTCCTTTCCTCCGCGCACGGTCCTGACAACATCCTTGCCGAGCCGTTCGTTCATGGTGTTGAGCACGTTCCACGCATGCTTATAAGAGATATCCATTTTCTGGCAGGCTTTTCTCAGGGACTTTTCCTCGTCAATTGCTTTAAGCAAAGCAACCTTACCGGCACCTATCACAGGTTTGCCATCCTCTGCAAGCCAGACCTTTGTCTTAGTTTCCACATTTTCACCTAGCAGTACATTTACTTCAAGTCATCTTCTTCAAAGATAAATAATTCATCGATACTTGTTTGCAGGCATCTTGCAACCTTGTATGCAAGTTTTAGTGAGGGGTTATATTTCCCTTTTTCCAGAAAAACTATGGTTTCCCTCCTCACACCTACAATGTTGGCCAGGTCTTCCTGGGTCATATCATACCTGGCCCTCAGCTCCTTTATCCTGGTCTTCATCTTTTGCTCCGGAGAGTTACCTATTCCACATCACCCTTCCTGAAAAGGTACCACTGAAATCCCTTTGCTGTCAGCACCATTACAAAAAGCAGAATCCCGAGTATCTGATCGACACTGAACCTGACCAGTTCGAAGTAATCCACCCAGAACAGCAGGGTCACGATGATCAGGGTCGTGAACCAGGAGTATGAAAGCCCATAGGACCCGATCCTGACAGTACGCTCATCCTTTACCGGACCTCCTCTGCTGCGCCTGGCCTTTATGAAGGTCACGAAGATAATAACGGTTCCAGCGTTTATCAGGCTCATTGCAATTTCCTGATTGCTCTCAAAGAATGTCAGCATGGCCACCCCGGCCATTATCAGGATAAGGGCCAGTGAATATGCTATTTTCGTATATTTTTCAAGCTTATCCATTACACAATCTCCAATCTATTTCTAACAATAAGTTAGATATACATAACATTATGTGTGTTATTATCAACATTTACATATTTAAAAGTTGTTATATAACAGGCATTTCCGGACAAGATATTTATGTTGCAAACCCACATTTTTAAATTGATGTCCATTTAGATGACATAAAGGATAAAATCGAAGATGAAGGTGGGAGAAATGAAAATCAATGTGATCTTTTACAGCCTCTACGGGCATATTTACAGAATGGCGGAAGCAGTAGCAGAGGGTGCAAGGGAAGTAGAGGGAGCCGATGTCAGCGTCTACCAGGTCGAAGAGACCTACAGCCCCGAGTTGCTGGAAAAACTCGGGGCCACCGAGTATAAGAAGATGTTCGAACACATACCCGTGGCAACAATTGATAACCTGTCCGAGGCGGATGCAATCATATTCGGAACGCCAACCAGATTTGGGATGATGATAGCCCAGATG
>JAWSUM010000013.1:0-32210 GCA_033549165.1 Methanolobus sp. | reverse complement strand
GCGCTCCTTCCTTGATATGACAGGCAATCTGTGGTCCGAAGGAGCACTAATAGGTAAGGCGGGCAGCGTTTTCACCTCCAGTGCCACCCAGCATGGAGGCCAGGAATCCACGATACTGAATTTCCATACAACCCTGCTGCACCATGGCATGGTGATCGTGGGAGTACCCTATTCCGAGACAAGGCAGAACACCCTGTCCGAGATTACCGGCGGCAGTCCTTACGGCGCTTCAACGATAGCAGGCAACGGCCCTGATACAAGGCTCCCCAGCGAGAACGAACTGGCGATTGCAAGGTTCCAGGGCAGGCATGTTGCGCAGATTACGAAGAGGCTTGTGGGAGAGTAAGTAAAGGAGTATTCTCAAAATAGAATAGCACGATGCTCCTTTACAAATAGCAATTTTTAGTGGCTTTTTTTATGCATAAATACCCGTATGTAGCCGTTAAAACCATTCCGCTTTCAAAACGTGTTACTTTGTTATCCTATCACCATGCAAGCAGCATCAATACTATAAAGAAAAAAATATTATTCTTTTTTTGGTACATTCTTCATGCTAAACTCTAGTCCAGTGTATTTCTTAACAGCCAAATTACAGAGTGGTACATGTTTCGGCCCTAAATACTTTACAATTTTAGTTAGAATATGTGATACAATTATTTCTATGTGATATCTGTCAATGAAAATTATTTTTATTTATAGATTATGGCCATATCTTCCAACTGAAATTTGGTGAATACTCCTGAATATGCAGTATATTTTTACATAATGTTCTGTTACCCTAGGAATTCGTACTCAAGGGGCAATATTAATTAGAAAATTACTAATTTTAATACTATTTTCTTGTATATTTGTAGCGCGAACAGTTTAATCAATGGATATAATACTTAAATAGTATAATATAAAATTCTTCAATGTCACATTGAAAAATGTGAACCGGAATCCAAACAACAATTGCAAAGTCTGGTTGGATCCCGGAATCGCCCAGAGGCAGAGTAATGTTAGCTTTGATGCTGTTTAAAGTTTGCGTAATCTTGCCTCGGGAGTAAGAAAATGAGGTAAAGAAACTATGAAAACAAAAAGAACTGCAATGAGTTTGTTCCTTGTAGCAATACTTTGTCTAAGTGTTGTATTCGTTCCCTTGGGAAGTGCAAAGAACATAACAAAAGAGAAAGAAAAGGCTGAAACGATTGGAACACCTTGGTTTGAAAGCGGGAACAAAACAATGGACAAATTAAGTCGTTTGTCAACGGATGAGCTGCGTGAATTGGCCAAGACAAATGAAACAGTCAGAAAGATTATCGAAGAAGACCTGAAGCCTGATGGTGCAAAGATTGAAAGCATCGAAGATCTAAAATGTTTGCCAGAAAACTATTCAGAAGATCTAAAAAAAGCTGCAGTCAATGACCTGAAATCTATACAGAGTAATCAAACATCAGTAAGCACAAAATCCATTGAAAGTGTATATGTTTGGATTGTTGCAGATGAAGAGTACAGGTCCCATTTTGGTAGCAATTGGCAACAGGAAGCATATGATACCATAGAAGCTGCAGATAATGCATTCTATTCAGATCACGATATAAATTTTATAGTTGGGAAATATTCTGAATGGGACAGTAACGATAATGAAGATGGTACAAGCGCACTTATAGATGAAGCTGAAAGTGAAAGTGGATGGTTGTCAAATCAGCAGGGGAATGATATGTTGGCAATTTTCACGAATCAAGCCACAGATACAAGGGGCAGAGCTGAACCTCTTGGTGACGCATGGATAATGAAACACCAGATTAGTTTCAGTTGGGATTGGCATGTTGCACAGCATGAAGCATCCCATAATTACGGTTGTCCTGATCATGGCTATTCAGGTCCAGTTTGTATACAAACTTATACGTATATGATGACAACAGATAATTGGTGCACAGATTGTGATACTACTATTGAAAATAATAGGTATCATTTCTAAGAAGCAATTAAGTAGAGAGAACTCTACTTTATTTTTTGTAAGGATGATGAAATGAAGCTAAATACAAATTTAAAGATCATTGCAGGTTTTTTTGTAATTTTAATCATAATTGGATTCACTTACTTCTTTTTAGCGATATACAGTCCAAATGCAGGTTTGTATGTGGTCGCCTATGAGACAAATGAATCCCCTGCAAACTATCTGGAGCTTAGTATGGAAGAGCTGAATAATTATCCAGATGTTAAAAATGCGGTGATGCAACCAAATGAAGAAATAAAAGCTACAGGCAATGCCGTGAATTTCAGTGAGATACTTTATGAAAATAATACTAGTCATATAAAAATCAATGGCACTTATTATAGAGTAAGGGTGACATATGCTGACTGAGAAGTGTTGGTTATCTTCTTTTGATAATATACCAGCTAAAACCTACATTATTATCTATTGGAGGTTGAACGATACAAAATAATGGTCTGAAATCAACTGCAATTCCTTTTGTGATTTTAGCTGTGACTCTAGTGTTTATCTTCTTTTTAGCGATATACAGCCCAAGAGCAGGGCTCTATATAAGGGCAGAGGAACTTCTGGATGAGCCGGATAATTTTGTGGAATTTTCTCAAAATGAACTGGAAAAATATCCCTATATACAGAAAGCGGTTTCTTCTCCCGGGAATGAGATTAAAGTTCCTTATGAGGATGAAGATGTTATGAAAAATATTGATGAGTTTGGGAAAATGCTACAGAGTAATGATACCATGTTTCTGAAAGTTGACAATAACTATTATAATATTCATGTTGAATGGGCAGATTGATTAAGATATGCAGAGATGACCATATCTATTGTGGTCCAATGGCTGCAGGAATAATTCTAATTTACCTAGACGACTATCCAGATCATGGTTTTGTAGCTTCAGGATATAAGAATCAGAATAATCTGCTAAAACCTGTTATCATAATTTCATTGATAATAGGGCTGTGAATTCATGGATTATAAGGAATGGACTGAGTGGCGACTGAGGAACTTATTAATTCCTGACAACCACGAAGATTCTTTCATTTTTCAAAATCAAACCCCATTCCATTACATAACTTCGAACATCTTTGAAGTTTAAGCAAGGTATATACAGTCCTGTTCCTTACTTTCTATCATAAACAATACTCCGGATCTGATATCGGGTGTGGTAGAAAAATGAAAATGAAAGGAACCAGGTTAAAGTCACAGTTACTTTGCATATTGATATTGTTCTCCCTTTTCCCGGGATGTATCGGTAATGAAAACGGCGGTTCACAATTGCCCCCGAACCAGGCGGGCCTGTGCACCGGACAGCTTGCAGACTCAGGTGACGAGTTCTTCATACTCGCCCCGAAGATGCTCTACTCTGGCGGCGAGAGTTCGATAACCATGGCGGCTTTTGAGGACGGACAGCCGGTAAGCCGCTGCATCGAATATACACTCGTCGATAAGGACAATAACGAGACACCTCTTGCCAAAGTATCCACATCTAAATCCGGAAACTCAGTAGCTTCCTTTGAAGTGCCGGATGTTGAAGAGGGGCGCTATGTGCTCACCGCAAAGCCGGCAGGCTATGGGCGCAATTTCACCTCCACGGTCGAAGTGGTAAAGAACAATCCGCTCTTCATCGAGACCGACAAGCCGATCTACAAGCCCGGACAGACCATCCATGGCAGGATACTCTCTCTGAATAACAACCTTGTACCTGTGGAACAGGACATCACAGTTGAGATAACGGATGCCAAAGGCATCAAGGTATTCAAGCAAGAACTGAGCTCCAACGAATACGGAGTAGCTTCCTTTGACATGCCCCTTGCATCTGAACTTAACCTGGGCACATGGAAGATAATCGCAAATGCCGGGGAATCAACATCCAATGTAGATATCGAGGTGGACAAGTATGTGCTTCCCAAATTCGATGTCTCACTCAGCACACCACGGGAATGGTTTCTGGTCTCGGACGAGATAACAGGCACTGTCTCCGCGAACTACTTCTTCGGCAAGGATGTGGAAGGCGAAGTGCTTGTCGAGGCTTCACGCCATGTGGGGGAGTGGGAACAATACGCAACATTCAGCGGAGAACTTAAGGAGGGGTCTATGGAGTTCGAGCTTCCGGCAGTAGAATATGCAGCTGGCACGTACGGTGCAGGGGGACAGGCAAGCCTGATGCTCAATGTTACTGTCACGGATACCGGCAACCACAGCGAGAACAGCAACAAGCTGCTTACCATCGCCAATTCACCGATGGTGGTGCAGCTGATACCTGAGTCCGATTACATCAAACCGGGCATGCCGCTGCAGGTGCTTGTGGTTACAAAGGACCCCGGCGGAAATCCAGTGGACACGGAAGTAACCGTCGATGCGACCTTCACGAATGATTCCTATCGCAATACGGAAAAGAAAGACACAGTGTCAACCAAAAACGGCGTTGAGCTGCTGACCTACGATGTTCCTGAATCTACCATCGAATGCTACCTGAACGCCCGGGCGGACGACGCTTATGCCTCTAGGGAGATGGGCGCGGTTTACTCCCCCAGTGCAAGCTTTATCCATATCAGCCAGACCAGCGAAGGGGTTCCCAAAGTTGGGGATACCATCTCCTTCAGGGTCTACTCCACCAATGCAGGCACAGTGTTCTATGATGTGTTTGCCAACGGCAGGACAGTGTATTCGGCAACGAGCAAGGAACAGGACATCAGCATCCCGGTAACTCCGCAGATGAGTCCCCAGGCGAAGATCGTGGCTTACATGATCAATCCCAACAGCGAGGTCTCCGTGGACGTGCTGCCTTTTGACGTGCAGTTCTCCACACAGGTGGACCTCTCAAGCTCGTTCGACAGCGAGTCAGTGGAGCCTGGAACGAATGTGACCGTCGGCTTCGATGCAGGCAGCAGGTCCATGATAGGATTCTCCATTGTTGACGAGTCTGTATATGCACTGAGCGAGGGCAGGCTCAACCTGAAGCAGGTATTCAACGAGCTGGAAAAGCGTTTCATGGAACCACAGGCAGAATCACATCCGGTTTGGTACCGTGAAGGAGCTTACGAAATACTGGAAAGCTCCGGCGTGACAGTAATGGCATCGCCGGGAATCAATGTTCCAAAATCTCCTACCGGATATGACAGGTTTGAGGATAAGAATTTCTTAGGAGGAATTGCTGTTGATGAAGCGGTGATGGATGTGGCAGCGCCGGAAATGGCGATGCCAATGGATGGCGAAATGGTAGAAGAGGAGGCTCCACAGGAAGCAGCGGGAGCAGAACCTCTGGCAGAGGTGCAGAGAGTGCGCCAGTTCTTCCCGGAAACATGGGTGTGGATGCCTGACCTGATTACTGATGACAATGGCCTGGCCAGCCTTGACCTGACAGCACCCGACAGCATCACCACCTGGAGACTTCATGCAGTGTCCTCTGGTCCAGAAGGCATCGGTATTTCCGAATCCGGCCTGACGGTTTTCCAGGACTTCTTTATCGACCCTGACCTGCCATATGCAGTTACGAGGGGCGAGGAGTTCCCCGTGCAGGTCCAGGTCTACAACTATCTTGACAGGGAGCAGAATGTGAAGCTTACACTCACCGGTGCCGACTGGTTCGACATCATTGGTGATGACGTGCAGGAAGTGCCTGTCGAGGCTAACAGTGTGGGTTATGCAAGCTTCACCATCCGTCCGACGGAAGTAGGAAAGAAGGTTATCGAGATCACAGGCCAGACCACCGAAAAGGCCGACGTGGTCCGCAAGGACATTATCATCGAGCCGGAGGGTGCTACCAGGGAACTTGTGGATAACGGAGTACTGAAGAACGCTTCCGTTGAACTTGATCCGACCCTTCCGGAAGGAATTGTACCTGACTCCGGCAAGGTGCTTGTGAGCTTCACACCAAGTATCGTCGCCCAGACAATAAACGGCGTGGATAACCTGCTGGGAATGCCGTATGGCTGCGGTGAGCAGAATATGATGCTGTTCTCAACCGATGTGGAAGTACTCCGCTATCTGGAAGCCACGGGGCAGGATAATCCCGAACTGAAGGCAAAGGCTGAGATGTACATTGTAACAGGCTACCAGCGCGAGCTGACCTACAGACACAGCGACGGCTCCTTCTCGGCATTCGGAGAAAGTGACCCTGAAGGCAGCCTCTGGCTGACAGCCTTCGTGTTGTCGCAATTCAGCGGTGCAAGGGACCTGACAACCATCGACGAGGGAATACTTGCAGAATCCGCCTCCTGGATAGAATCACACCAGCGGCCGGACGGTTCCTGGAAACCTGTCGGCTTTGTGATACATGAAGATATGATGGGAGGCGTCAGCGGCACCTATGCACTGACGGCATACGTCACCCTGGCTCTTGATGAATATGGTTCTGCCAGCCCGGTGGTGATGGCTGACGCTAAGAAGTATCTGGAAGACAATCTTGCAGAACAGGACGACCCCTATGCCCTGGCGATCGGAACCCTTGCACTCCAAAGACTTGACAGCCCGTTTGCCGACGAGGCTCTGAACGGCCTGCTGGCTATCTCTAAACAGGACGATGACGGCACTTACTGGGGCTACGGAGACGGTGCAGTGGCCAAACCATATGAGTACGGCGGCTACGACTTCATCGCACCATCGAGCAAGAACGTGGAAACGACCGCTTACGCGACCCTTGCCCTGATAGAAGCAAAGGACCCCACAGCAAGCTCATCACTTAAATGGATCGCTGCACAACGTAACTCCAACGGCGGCTTCTCCAGTACCCAGGACACCGTCATGGCCTTCAGGGCACTGATGACCGCAGCGGCAACCGCGGGCAGGGATATCGATGCAACGGTGTATGTACTTGCGGATGGCAGGGAGATCAGATCTATCAATGTGAACTCTGCAAACTTCGATGTGGTACAGATCGTCGAGATACCCGAGAACGCATCAAGTGTCGAACTTGAAATTGACGGGACAGGTGAGCTGAACTACCAGCTTGTGAGGCGCTTCAATATCATCCTCCCTGAGGTCATCGAACAGAATGAGATCGAACTTGATGTTGAGTATGATTCCACCGACGTCGCAGTGAACGACATAGTAACCGTGGAAACCACGCTGAAGTACAACGGAATACAGGGGATCGACGGTGCTGTGAATTCCAGCGGCATGATGATAGTTGATATCGCAATGCCAACGGGATTCACACCGGTATCATCGAGCCTTGAAGCTCTCAAGGAAGATGGCACCATAACCAGGTACGAGATCGCAGGCCGCAAGGTGATACTCTATATCGACGACATGCAGCCCGGCGAGGAGATCAGGTTCGGCATACAGGTGAAGGCACTGTTCCCGGTGAAGGCCATCGTGTCGGAGAGCAGGGCTTATTCGTACTACAATCCGGAGGTTGTTGCTGAGTCGAATGGTACGAATGTGACCGTGGTCTGAGGGGAATATTAATTTCCCTTCCTCTCTTTTTATCATCATTTTTTATTCCAACTACCGGAAAAACCATAATCACAGTAGTTTTATATCAGATTCAAAATAATGACACTCCATGCCTGTCGAATACAAGAATATCGTCCCATGGGGTCGCTCATTTCAGGAATATGTAAACATGTTCAATCTCAGTGATGAGGACCTGGACAGGTCCATCCTGGGATGTGGCGACGGGCCTGCCAGTTTTAACTGTGAGATGACACGACAGGGAAGACCGGTTGTTTCCGTAGATCCAGTCTACAATTTTGACAGGGATGTCATTGAAAAGAGAATCGATGAGACCTATGTGGAGGTACTGGAGCAGACCCGGGATAATCAAGACAAGTTCATCTGGGAGAATATTCCCTCGATAGAAGAGCTGGGAAGGATTCGCATGGAGTCCATGAGATTATTCCTTGAAAACTTCGAAGCAGGCAAACAGCAGGGTCGCTATGTTGCAGGAGAACTTCCGAGGCTACCTTTCAAAGATGATTCCTTTGACCTGGCACTTGTGTCGCATTTGCTGTTCCTGTATTCTGAACAACTGTCCCTTGATTTCCACCTTCGTGCGGCTGACGAGCTGTTCAGGGTTGCGGGGGAGGTAAGGATATTTCCGCTGCTGGATTTGAATTCAAGGCGGTCATTGCATGTTGATGAAGTGATAGACCACGTTGATGAGAAAGGATATTCCGTTCGTGAAGAGAAGGTGAAGTATGAGTTCCAGAAAGGCGGTAACAGGATGCTGAAGATTGTGAGGGGCTAAACTAAGAATAGGACAAGTAACTGGTGTTCAGCAGACTGAATCAGTTTTTAATTCATTTTGTTTACAGCAATGGAATGTGCCGCCTGCGGCGGATGGCTATATCGGCTTTGATCTACTCGCCAAGCCATTCTTCCCTTAAGATGTTGGCCTGTTTCAGGATCCTTTGCAGCAGGTCTGCACTTATCCTGTCTTTGTGAGGATTTGGGATTGTCAGGATTTAGTTCTCTTTGGTCATGAAAGAATGTTTTCCTCCAGAAAAAGGACCTTCGAAGCCTAATTCCCTAAGTCGTTTAACAAGGGTCCGCCATGTAACCGGAACTAATTTAGGCAACTGCAATTTCCCCGGAGTCTTCTATCACATGATTACCAATGGGTGGAAGCTTAAGGTCTCTTCGGAGTCTGAAAACTATCCATTCATCAATGACCTCCTCGAGGTTTCTCCGGCATTCCTCAAGTGTATTGCCTGTAGCCCAGACGCCTTCAAGCTCCGGCACTTCGCCGTAGTATGGCTCATCGTCTTCAATGATCTCATATCTGGCCTTCTCAAGAGCTGCATAGATATATTCAATAAGCATTGGTTACACCTGACATTTGTTTTACAATATGGTTTACAACGTATATATGTATCTTCTTTAGCACAGTGCACATGTTGTAAAAAAGAGAAGATTTTATATCAATATTCAAACGGCTTCAACTTCGTTCAGTATGTACATCCCGATATTTAGTTTTAGTGCATCTTTCATTACAAGGTATACTTTTACTCCAAGAGAATCCGAAAGATAGTTCTCAAGATGAACGCATCTGAAAATAGTAGGAGTTTTGCTAAACTCCACCAGCACATCAAGGTCACTTTCCGATGTGTGCTCTCCAAGTACATAGGAACCGAATAATCCTATGTAACTTACATTGTATTCTCCCTCAAGCTCCAGCAGCATTTCATGGAGCTTTTGTCTATAAGTAGCAATATCTTTCTTGGCTGGCATATTAATTCTAAAAGATAATCAGACTCTTCAATAGTTCCAACCATTCATCTCGTGATAATTTGACATCCTGTAATAGTTTCCAGACCAGACCTTTTCCGAGGTCCTTTCCGCTGTGAACTGGAATAACAGTAATTCTTCCATCAGGATGTTGCATAAAAACATGGCTGCCTTTCTGGCGTACCTGCACAAAACCCAGAGATTCCAATACCTTGATTACTTTTTTAGCAGGAACTTGACGTATTTTCTCACTCATGCATCAACTCTGACTTTCTGTATGCCTACGAAATCAAGGTGCTTTTCGCGATCGTTCTCAGACGTCACTTCAAGATAGAGTCCAATTGCCTCTTTGATATGCTGGTTGAGTTCGTCAAGTGTTTGTGCCTGGGTATGACAACCTGGAAGTTCCGGCACTGACGCTACATAAATACCATCTTCATCCTGCTCTATTACAACTGTGAATTCTGTCATGGTCTTTCCATTTTGTATTATAATGTGAGATTGTGTTCTGGATTGAAATAGGTGACTGTTCAGATAGAACTAAGAAACTTAATAAGAATGATTACCAATATAAACTTGAATATGAATTCTGACAACATGCCCGAAAATCAAATCGATAAGTACAAACAAGCCATAGTTCCGATACTTATCAAAAATGATGTAGACAAAGCCGGAATATTCGGTTCATTTGCAAGGAACGAAGCAAATGAAAATAGTGACATTGATATTCTTGTTCATTTCAAAGACAGAAAAAGCCTTTTTGACCTTGCCAGATTGGAAATGGAACTTGAAAGGGAATCACAGAGAAAAGTTGAAGTCATTACCTATGATTCCATAAATCCGCTCATCAAAGAGCGTATCCTGAAAGAAGAAGTGAAGATACTATGAAAGATCCTTCTGTCTTCATATAGATTCAACTATAATTATTCTTCATAAAACAAATTCTGCTAAAGTACAATACTCTTTTATTTCTTGAAACTGTTTATCTTATGTTGGCATGCTACCAGAAAAATGGACAGAATATTTAGACAGGCCATTGTGGCCCAACAGAATTGCATTTTATCTCATTCTATTCTTTACAGTACTTTCAGTATTCGGAATTGTAACATTGATTTTTGAAGCTCTATTTTCCGATTTCAGCATCCTGAGCAACACCGCCTACACCCAATACAATGCAACCCAGCTTAGCGACATCGGCTTCTTCGACAACGAGCGCTATCTCCTCAGCGCCCTCGTCCAGAGTCTGGCAGCCGTCATCGCTTTAGTAATCACACTCAGCCTTGTGGCCGTGCAGCTTGCAGCACAATCCTATTCTGCAAGGGTCATCGATGTCTACAAACGGAACCCCGATCTGTGGATACTGCTCGGCATCTACATCATTACTATTTTCTATGGGCTTGGGTTGATTAAAATAATCGGACTTGGGGTTTTGAATAATTATATGGAGGGCGCCATTTTTGCAGCTTATTTTATGGGGTTCTTTGCTTTTGTTTGTCTGGTTCCTTATATGCTGAAGACTCTGGATTTGCTGAAACCTTTAGCTCTACTTCAATTGCTTACAGAACACATTACAAAGGACAAAATATTAAACTATTTAAAAATAAATGAGAAAAAAAGTGCAGAAGACCCACTTTCACCAATAGTAGATGTAATTAATAATGCACTAGTGAGAAATGATGATGAAACTGTGAGGAATGGACTTTTAGAAATAAAAGAGCTCACTACATCTTTTGTAGAAAGTGTCTTTTTTGAAGAAACTGACAAGGAAAACATTTCAAAGCTCATTATTCAACATATTGAGAGTATAGGAATACAAGCTTCTGAGATAAAGAATGAAAACTCTTCAATAGCAGTAATATTAGTACTTGATGATATTAAAAGAAGAGCAACTGAATTGAATCTCGAGAAAACAATCCAATCAGCTGTAAAAGCTCTTGAAAATATGAAAGTAAAAGTATTGAATCAAAGACTAGAAAACGCAAGTGTAAAAATAATTAACCTATACAAAAATGATGGAATTAAAGAACTCAAATCCAATACGAAAAATATGCCTCTCGGTGCTGCACAATCTCTTACCCAAATATGTACGAGGGCAATTGATCAGAACATGAATTTGTCTGCAAGTAGTGCAATTGAAGCACTCAGGGATTTAGGGTTAAAAACAGTCGAAGACAAAAATTTGTTGGTTTCTGTTTGGATTATTGGAGATATTGATTATATAGGCACGAAAGCAGCTACCAATGAAAATGATTTTGTTGCTAAAACTGCTGTAAAAGCACTCGAAAATATTGTCGTGCCAATATCGGATAAAAATAAAGGATTGATACTAGAACGAGTGTTATATGCCCTTGATAATATCAGTGTAGTGGCGATTGATAAAAAACTAGAATCCACAATAGATGCGGTTACAAAAATACTTGAAATCGTGGCAATCGAGGCAGTTGGAGGTAAATACGAAGATGAAAATTTTGCCACAACAATCTTGAATAAATTAGCGAAAATATCAACAAAAACAATAGATAAAGAGCTTGAAAATGTGTTTATGAGCGTTGCAATAGCAATCAAAAATATAGGAATTAAAGCAGCAGAACAAAAGCTTAGAATGATTATCATTAAAATTGAGGATGTTCTTGAAAATGCAGGAGTAAAAGCAGCAGAACAAAATCTAATCCAATCCGAGTGGATGGTTATAAACGCCTTTAAAGAAATAGGAGTAAAAGCGGCCGAAAATGGACTTGAAGAAGAAACAGAGAAATCTAAAAATGGACTTAAAGTATTGATGCAGAAAACAGATGAAACGGAGAAAATGTTTTTAGAGTCATTCATTGAGGAAGCGCTTGAAAATATCGAAGAATCAAGAAGACAAAGTTAATATTCGTTTTTCATCATCCACAAACATCTGCGCCACAAAATCCATATTATCCCTATAGAAAGGTTCAAGCTCTTTTCTCTCCATAACCTCAAATTGGACATCAAAGTCACTTTCCAGTTTGCGAACCTCTTCTTAGAATAGCTATTTCCAAACAACTACGGCCCGTATTATTAGACCTGATATTATTCTGAAACAATATCTACAGACATATTTGGTCTGATAGGCCAAATAATCTGGCCGTTATTTGGTTTAGCAAACCAAATACATATACTAAAAAACATGTTGTTGCCAATTGAGAAGATATTTTACTTAAAAAGACAATATTGGAATGAAGAATTATGAGCACAATTGTCAGACTCAGCAGTGAACACACAATTACCCTGCCAGAAGAGCTCATTAAAAAGATGCATTTCTCAACATACGATGAAATTCTGGTTCATGTTAAAGAGGATAAACTTATTCTTTCAAAGAAGACTGGCAATTACACGGACAAGCTTCGTGGCTTGCATAAAGAAGTCTGGGAAAATGTCGATTCAGAAGAGTTTCTTAAAAAGGAAAGGCAATCCTGGGAAAAACATGCTGAAAACTGAAGAGCACTCGAAGATAGGCACGTATTCAAGATAATAAATGGAAAGTGCCGCCTGCGGTGGGTGGTCGCACCTACTTCGAATCGGGAACGGCCATGCCTTCTTAAAACTGATTCAGCTCTCTTCCACATCATCCACAAACATCTGCGCCACCAGACCCAGATGGTCCTCGTGGAACGGGTCCAGTTCCTTTCTCTGCAGCACCTCGAACTCAACGTCAAAGCCGCTTTCCAGTTTGCGGACTTCGTCCTTGAATATCTTTTTGGGGCTGGCTGTGGTATCGATGCTCCTTGACTTGATGGATAGCATCAGGTGGCCGTGTTTTTCAAGGAAGTATTTCGAGTTGATGGCTGCGATCTCGGCCTGGTTGGGCTGGGCTACGTCCTGGAAGATGACATCCGCTTTTTCCACTATGTGGGCGTAGGATTGGGGTTTGTTTGCGTCCGCAAGTATCGGGATGATATTGGGGCGCTGGTCACAGAGTTGGATCAGGTCGCGCATGGTGCGTGGGGAGAATTCGACCGCGTAGACCAGGCCGTCCCTGAGTATATCCGAGACGTGGCTCACGGTAGTTCCCGAGGCTGCACCCAGGTAGAGTACGGTGGAATCGTAATTTAGAGGGATCTCGAAGTTCTTCAGCACCATGGCTCCGAGCTTGCTGCGGGTGGGGTCCCAGAGACGATATTCTTCGCCCTCTTCTTCAATGAGGCGCTCGCCGTAGACGCTGATACCCGGTATGAAGTTTCTGGTGGCAAGCACTTTCCTGTCGCCGATATCTATCTGGAATATCCCGTCGCTCAATTCTTCAACTGACATTAGCGTTTGCCTCCTCTCTTCTTTCTTCCTTTACCTCTCGCTCCGGGAGATTTGCCCCCGGCCTTTGTTTCCCTCTTCGGCGGAGAGAGATTGGCGTTTCGGATGGCAGTGAGCTTCTTCTCAAGTTGCTCCTTGATAGACGAGTCCTTTTTACCGGAATAGAAGTCCGTTCTTGCTGCAAGGCTTATCTTCGCTGCAAAGGCCCTTGCAAGCTTTCCCCTCTGCCACCACGGTGCATTCTTGATGATGATGTTGTTGAATATTACACCATGTTTTGGTGATGGAGTATTTGAGCGCAGATGCTTGAACAGCGCCCTGTTGGCACCGATCACCTGCACGGTGCTGGACGGGAAACTGGCAAGCTTCTGCAGGCTCCCGGCAATGCTTATGAGCCTGGCCCCGAGTAGTCCGCCTGCAATGTCTGTCAGGTTAGGAGCAAGGGAACCCATGCCCGTCACGATATAACTCTCGATCTGCCTGCGGGTATCGTACAGGTTGCACAGGTTGGAGGCGAATGCCCTCAACAGTTCCTCGTCCGCGAAGGATAATTCGGCACCCATGGACTTCGATGCTTTTTCAAAGAGCGGATGGTCTTCGGGCACATTGGCACGTGAACCAAAGGCCACTACGAACCTTGCCAGGGGTTCACCGGTCAATTCCAGTTCCGGGAAGTAGATACCGTACCACTCCAGCAGGCGCTCGCTGAGCTCATTGACATTCTTATCGATGTCGTCCAGTGCCTCAACTGCCTGCACGATGCGCACATCATCGGTATCTGTACGGGATATCCGGCTTTTGGCCGCCCTGATGCAGACATCCCTCAGGAGAATATCGTAATCCTCATCCAGCTCCACAAAACCACAATCAAATGCTAGCTGCCTCAGGTCAGGTGCAGTTGCAGGGATATCCTGGCCACTCTCCTGCAGTTCCAGAAGACGTTCCGCCAGTATGTCAGGATCCTTTTCAAAGGGCTGGCAATCGATAAGCTCGCCCTCTTCATTCAGGGTGAGCCTGCCAAACCATGTGGTGAACTTTATTGCCATGGTTCATACCTCCCTTATATCCGCACCGGAATTGTTCGCCTTTGTTACCATAACCCTGCCACCTATGGTCCTGTCCAGATGGTCCTGCACATCTTCCATAATATAAGTAGCATCTTCCCTGCTATCCACAACACCATAGACGGCCGGTCCGAAGGAGCTCATGCCCGCGCCGTATGCACCTGATTCCTGCATCAGTGTCATCACATCCCTGACAGCAGGGTGCTGGAGTTGCACCTCATGCCTCTTGAAACCGAGAGTCTGTATGTGATTGATAGCATGACCGAACGCCTCAATGTCATTTTCAACTATTGCGGGCATCATTTTCATAAGAATGATATGTGAGACCTCCTGAACCTCATTCAAGGGTATCGGGCACACCTTGCGGAAAATGTCAACTTCTTTAGCATCGTGGGCCCCCTGTGTGTCAGGAAGTGCAAGCACGATATTCCAGTCAGGCAAGTCGTGCCTGAAGAGTACCGGTGCCGGATCAGCCCTGCTTGCAGAGGATGGGGAGAAAGAACCCTTCTCGCAGAACCTGTGCCCTCCGTCAACGATGAAGCCACCGGATTCAAACGATGCCACGCCTATCCCTGAAGTGCCACCGCGTCCTACGGCAATTGCAAGGTCCCGAACACTCATACCAAGACAGTACAACTCATTCACAGCTGCAGCCGCCGACAGGGATGCCTGGGTTCCTGATCCCAGGCCAACGTGGGAATACATATCCTCCTCTATGACTATACGTATACCTTCACCTTCCGGAAGGACTTTACTGACTGCGGCGTCTATCCTTTCTTTCAGGATAGAGTCCCCTATGATCTCAATATCTTCAGACCTTTCCGCAGATATGATTATATGAGGAGATTCCAGGGATATGCCTGCACCACCATCTATCCTGCCCCAGGATGCATTCATATCTATAAGTGTAAGGTGTAACCTGGAAGGAGACGTTATTATGATCATGCTAATGTCTATCAGTTCAGCATACTATTAAACATTAGCACTTGAAATTTTAATTAGGGTCGGGGATTTCCTTCTTCCTTATGATCGCCCAGGAAACCCTCAGTACATCCCTGTTAAAGATGAATTTCACAATAGCCGGGATCAGATTCGCGATCCTGAACTTGACATCACCGATAACATTGAAATCCAGCATCATTTCAATAAAATCAGGTTCCGCATGCAGCCTGACCCTATCATACTGACATTCTAGGTAGCCTCTTAGCGCGTACAGATAACCAAGCACCATGCCTGTATCCGCAGGATCATCGAAGCCGAACTTCAGGCTCATCTTCAGCTTATGGATATCAATCGCCTGAAGGATGCCTTCCAGAAGCCGGATGACAGGAACTATAAGGATTCTTAAGAGCTTTAGTATATTCCTGAATGTCCATCTCCCAGGCTCCTCTTTTTCTTTCTTTTCTCCCTCTTTTTCCTTCTCCCCGGAGACAGGAGGTTTTTTCTTTTCTGGAGCGCCTTCAGCTCTGGCAGTTTCTTTTTCTGCCTTCACAGGAACAGGTTTTTCAGGAGGCTTTGCTTCTGGAAGCGGCTCCTCTTTTGGAGCTTTTTCCCTGCCTATGAATTTTTCCGGTTTCACAGAATAACTTAGAAAAAGCCATTTGATAAGGATCCTGTACTGAAACTCCTCCCCCCGTTTATCAAGCTCCAGCATAATGTGGAATGAAACGAACAATACCAGCAGTAGCAGCACTATCAGCAGAGCTATAAGAATTTCCAAGAACATGACCGCCCCACAGAACAAAGAGGTATCAGATACATAAAGAAGACATTATCCAGTCTTCTTTCATTCCTTTCACTGAGATCTAGTCCGCATTTTAGCTTCGTCGGATGCAACGGTCACAACGTCAATATCCACTTCTTCAGGTGCATTCTCCCCTTTTTCCTTATCTGACTTGTTCTTCATTGATTTGACCTTATCTATCAGTCCCGGGACTGATTCAAGTACCTTCTCAAATCCACCCTTGCCGGAAATTGGAAGCAGCTCCACACCTTCAGGAGACATGACAATGAATGCTACAGGCTCGATCTTGGCTCCTGCACCGCCACCGCCGCCAAATCCTTCTTCCGCGTCCTTCCTCTTTCCTTCACCGCCACCGCTTCCAAAACCAAAGGAAACCTTGGTGACCGGTATGATGGTCGTGTCCCCGAAAGTCACCGGATCTCCGATAACGGTCTTTGTGTTCACAAGTCTTTCAAGTTCCGAAGAAATATCCCTGATTATGTCTTCAACTGCCATAATATAACCCCTTTAAAGGAAAAATGTACATTCTCCTATTCAGTATAGATTCTCATAATAAAAAAACGTATCTGAAAATTCTAAAAACGTCAGGATGTATTGTCCGCATTATCCTGGAAGAAATTCATCAGGGAATACTTTACCCTATCAGGCTCCACATCGATGAACTCTTCCCGCTCCTCGGGAGGGAAAGCTTCGAACACGGAGAACTTGCCGAACTTGCCGGGTGCATCCGTGAGGAAACGACCATCAACCAATATCCTGACACCATAGTCCATAGGAGAGCGCACGACCCTTCCCATTGCCTGCCGTATCTTACGGACAGTGGGCACCTGCACTGCATACTCCCAGCCGGCACCGTATCCGAAAGTGTGATCGTATGCGGATTCCACTGCATTCATGCGGTCATTGAGGGCCGGGTAACCCACACCGACGATTATTACGGTCCTACCTCTTCCGTCACGGTAATCGATACCCTCACTCAGGGTACCCCAAAGGTAGGATATGAGTACCGCTTTGCCGCCCTCTTCACCTATGCGGAAGAAATCCTCCCTCACTTCCTGGGAGGACACACCCACCTCATCAAGGAAGACAGGGATATTGAAATTGGCATCTATTTTACTGTAATAACGCTTTGCTTCGAAATAACTCTGGAAGAAGATGATAACATTTCCCGCAGTGTTCTCCACTGCATCGAAGACAACTTCCTCCACAGCCTGCAGTGTCTGAGGGTCATCCCTGCTTTTAGCGAAGAGAGGCGGAACAGATACGGCAATGGTCAGTCGCCGGTCTTCCGGGAAGGATGTCCCGTAGGCGATCTCACATATCTCCCTGCCAATGCCCAGGGTGGATATTATCATATCGAATGGCCTCAGGGTGGCTGACATCAGGATGGCCGAAAAAACGGAATCGAACAAAGGCTCGGTGACATTCTTCGGAATGCAGGTAAAGAGTTCCAGACGGCCGTATATCTCATTGTCCATATCCCGTCTGACGTTCAGTATCGGATAGTAGTTTGGATTGTTCGAGAGCACAAGGTAGGAGGAAAGGAAATCCGCAGCGTATCGTATATGAGAACGCTTCAGTATCTTGCTCAGACCTTTCTTGTACTGTTCACGGTAGTTGTCATCAAGCATTGAGCCAAAAGCACTTGCCTCAGAAAGTGTCTTCTGTATCCCGACCTCATCCCCGAACCCGGCTTCCTTTGCAAGCCTGAGGAACTTGGCACCGATCATGTCATTGCGCTCATAGGGGTCGCTTATGCGCATATCGTACCAGTTACGTCCGACTCGTTCACGTTCACCGAACTTGAAACGGGAAGTGTAGGTCTCTGTCATGATATTGAGAAGTATCTTGAAGAGATTGTGTGAACCACCATCTGGCATCTGGTCCAGGTTGGCCTCTATCTCGGATATTGCCTTTTCGATTGTGTGTTCCGTAATCGTAAGAGATGAATGCGATCTTGCCGCAGATTCTATATTGTGCGCCTCGTCAAAGATAGTGATGACATCCTGAGGCTCCTTTTCCAGCCAGTTCAGGACCGTCATGAAGATATCGCTATTCAGCACATGATGGTAATTGCAGATCACGAAGTCAGCATGTTTAAGCTCACGCTTGAGCAGCTCATATCCGCACATCCCTTTCTGGAAAGCATAGTCATTGACTTCCTCCGGATCCCTTACATCTGCAAAGAGCCACTGCCTGAAGGATTCACCGTCACTGCGCAGCACTTCATACAGATAACTGCAGGAGCGGTTCCTGACATCCTTTATCTTCTCTTCCGCAACATCCAGCTCCTTCGCAAGGGCATCGCGCAGGGCTACCAGTGCAGGGTCCCTGGAACGCTTATAATTCTCGTTTGCAGATTTCATTTCCTGCTTCTTAAGGGATATCTCCCGCTCGAGCTCCAGCATCTCAAAGGTATTTTCCCTTTTGAGGGCGCATTCGTCATAGTCAACCCCATTCGGACACATGGAGGTCTTGCCCTTGACAACCGCGACTTTCACGTCATTGGACTGTTTTATCTCGCGGGCCTCATTGATGAACTGTACCATCTGCTGGTGGACATTGGTAGCGATTATCACGGTCTTCTGAAGCTGCCTGCCCACATGCAGGGAAGGAGCAAGCGCACTGAGGGTCTTGCCTGTGCCACATGCACCCTCGAAAAGGATTATATCCTGATTCATCAGTGCAGCATGTATCTTATCCATGGCATCCTGCTGATTAGGATAGCAGGTGTCCTTGGGGAAGTATCTCATGTAACCGCTTTTAGCACTCATTGCACTCCCCTATGAGCTCACATTACTTAAACGGTTTTGATGAGGTTCACTCTGCAGGAGTCACAGTATGTTCCAGTTCTGCGATGAGTTTGTCAGTGTTTATGTCAAATATTTTAACCGTGATAATGCTATTCTCCTTAAGCCCGTAATTATCAGAAGTGTTGGTCATGCCATTAATCGTAACATGTACTGATGAAGGATCACTTCCAACAGCACTATCATATCCATTCAGAACCAGTTCTTCTCCTGTAGACCAGACACCATCCAGAATGTCAGGATTACGTGAAGCATATGGCGAATCTTTTCCGTTGACAGTCAAATCGTCATAAATTATGAATATATCACCATATCGAGTTAAACCACTCCCAAAAACTCCAGTGTAAGCACTTCCTTCCCCGGTAATGACTATTTTTGCGTCGCCAGTATGCAAATGGTCTCCTCCTTTATGCAGAAGCACTATGTAGTTTTCCTTATACTGGACATTATTAGGCACACCGCCTTCCACACTCTCCACCTCGATCACTGCCATAGGTGCTTTGCCTAAAGACCCCGAAATGTCATCCCCGTACACGGCAGAAACGGTTATACCCGCTAGCAGGACCGTAAGAAGCAGCATAAGTATAACACCGATAACCGGCGAGACAGCACCATTGTCAGATATTAGAGTTGTTCGCAATGATTTTTCCATAGTACCCGGTTAAAGGACTACTATAAAGATTTTGCTTAATTGCACTATTATATTTTTCCATTGTATACGCTTGCCTAAACAAGAAAAATGAGCGAGAGGGTTGAGCGACACGGATATCGCATGTTATAAGACCAGGTGAATGTCATTCTTTAGACAGATAACGATAACTTTTTATTTCACTTCTGTTATGATAGAGTGTAGGTTTCTACTAATATAGGGCATATTAATATAATATCCCGGACTAGTCGAACAATGAAAGGAGAAAAGTAAAATGGTAGCAATTATTACTGTCAGCGAATGTGTCGGTTGTGGAACATGCGTAGATGAATGCCCGGCAGAGGCAATCTCCCTTAACGGCGACAACATTGCAATTGTGGATGCAGATGAATGTCTGGACTGCGGTGCATGTGTCGATGTGTGCCCAACAGACGCAATAGCCATGGAATGAACTAGCGTTCATTCCCCGGGGCGATCTATTTTTTATTCTTTTTCTTATTTTTCCGAGAAAAATGGCGGATGCAAGTATTCTGAATGCCGGGCTCCCCACTGAATGCTAAAACTTTGATAAGGTGATATATTGGAAAAAAACAGCATACTGAAACTGGCAACGATAACCGTGCTGTTACTTGCATGTACTGCCACTTTTGCAAACGCTTCCATGTTCGAACTTGAGATAGTCCCTATCTCCAGGATCATGGAAGACCCTACTGCCTATGACAGCACAATGGCATATCGCAAGATAAGCGTCATCGGCAATCTCTCCGAGATAGGCAAACAATCCGCCGTAATTACAGAAGACGGCCGATCATTGAAAGTTGACATAACAAAAACCGAACTCTTCAGCGGTTTTAGCTCCGGGGAGCAGGCCATGATAACCGGTGAGTTCAGACACGACCCGATCAGCGAGGATAGTATATATCCCTCCTACGTGCTACACTACCCGATAGAAGATACCGGAGAAGTGAACATCACAAGCATTATTACGGATCCTGAATCCTATAACGGGAAATATGTCACTGTCGCAGGAGAACTTACGGGCATGGATTCCTCAATGGGGCGTTATACAGTAACCCTTACAGACAATTTAACTAAAGAGCACATCAAGGTATATTATTACGGATCCACAGACCTGAAAACAGGCGCTGTGGTGAAAGTGTCAGGACTTTATAATGGAGAAATGCTTCACAGCGAGAACATGGTCAAATACAGGGACCCATTATCCATTTCTACGTTTGTTCCTGGCTTCACTTTCATCACAGGCCTGATATCCCTGGGAGCCGTGGCGATACTTTTAAGCCAAAGACAGCGTTAACGACTAAAGATTATTATGTTGATCATTTTATCAGTAGGCGGATCTATTCTGGCAAAAGAGCTAAAGCCGGAAAGCTTTCTGGCGTATGCCGATGCACTTAAGCAAATGTCGAAGGAACATGAAGTAGTCGTAGTCACAGGTGGCGGTGTCGCTGCTAGGGACTATATCAATATCGCACGCAGCACAGGTTCAAACGAGGTCGAATGTGATTACATCGGTATCGACATCACACGTCTGAATGCAAAACTGTTGATATCTGCACTGGGAGATGCTGCATATCCAAGGCCACCCCATGACTATACCCAGGCCCAGGATGCACTGTCCTCCGGGAAGATAGTTGTAATGGGCGGAGTTATCCCCGGCCAGACAACAGATGCTGTCTCAGCAATACTTGCCGAGTATCTCAAGGCGGACCTGCTTGTTATCGCAACAGCCGTGGACGGAGTCTATACCGCAGACCCGAGGCAGTATCCTGATGCGGTGAAGTATGAGACCATGACACCCAAGGAACTCGTCAAGACAGTTATGGTCACTGAAATGAAAGCCGGTTCCAAATCACCGGTAGACCCCCTGGCTGCGAAGATCATCGAGCGCTGCAACATTGAGACCATTGTTATGGATGGCAGCGATGCCCAGAACGTTCTTAACGTGATCATGCAGGAAAGTATGAGAACAGAATCTTTAGAGAAGGTTCCTCTCGGAACCCGCATCAAGGGTTAATGGCTATAAGGATGAATTGGGAACAATACATCCTGACTGTTTTTAATTATAGGCGATAAGATAGTCTATCTTTTCATCCCTGGAGGTTACATCCTTTAGTTTCGTTCGGGACTCCTTCAGTACCCTGATGGTCTGCTCGAACTTCTCGATCTGTAACTTTGCTTTCTCCACCTTTTCATTTTCCTGACAGAGTTTATCCAGCAGAACATTGCGCTTCTCTTCCGGTATGTCCGCATTATCGATCTGTTTCTGATAGTGCGAGGAGAGCTTCACATATTTGCGGAACATCTCGTTCATGGTATCAAGGTCTCTTTCAAGGTCTTCAATAGTTCTAGCCATACAGATAACACTTCCTTCCGGAAACATTAGCATCCCAGATGTGAAACTAAGATCCACTCCCGTTTCCGGCTAAATATGATTTGAATTTAATTGAAAATTCCGCCCACGACTATATAACCATTTCTATATTAGTGAATATAATGCTAATTATTATGATGAGATATAAATGGAACCAAGATGCGGAGAGAACGCACAGAATGAAACGAAAATAAGGACACGAATAAAACAAAAATGCATCCCAAGGGATGCAAAAAAAGATGATTATTTGCCCAGCACTATCCTTGCAATGTCGTCACCGACATCAGAAGTGCCTGCAGAGCCGCCCATGTCGTAGGTCCTTACCCTGGCTTCAAGGATATTGGTCTCGATAGCAGATACTATAGAGTCTGCAGCTTCCTTTTCACCGAGCTGCTCGATCATCATGGCACCTGCCCAGATGGTTGCTATGGGGTTGACCTTGTTCTGTCCCTTGTACTTTGGAGCTGAACCGTGGATTGGTTCGAACATGCTCGTACCCTCCGGATTGATGTTTCCTCCGGGGGCCAGTCCGAGTCCACCCTGCACCATTGCACCAAGGTCTGTGATGATGTCTCCGAACATGTTAGGGGTCACAACCACATCGAACCATTCCGGGTTCTTCACGAACCACATGGTCATCGCATCAACATAGTTGAAATCAGTGGTAACGTCAGGGTGTTCTGATGCAACGCTCCCGAACTCTTCTCTCCAGAAGCCATATATGTCGGAGAGTACGTTCGCCTTGTCAACGGATGACACATGCTTCTTGCTTTTCTCGGCAAGGTCGAATGCGTACCTGATGACCCTCTGGGTACCTTCCTTGGAGATCATACCGATCTGGTAGCCGATCTCCTCACTGTCGGTCTCGATGTCAAGACCGAACTTTGCAGAGTAAAGAGATCTTGAGACTTCCAGAAGGTCTTTGCTGACGCCCTTAGTTGCACGCCCGCCTATACCGATGTAGAAGTCCTCGGTGTTCTCTCTCACGACTGTGAAGTCGATATCTGCAGGTGTCTTGTCCTTGATTGGGGTCCAGACGCCTTCAAGCAGCTTTATCGGGCGAAGGTTGACGTACTGGTCGAAATAGAACCTTGCTGCAAGCAGAATGCCCTTTTCAAGCACACCGGGAGCAATCCTCGGGTCGCCGATGGAACCCAGGTAAATTACCGGATATTTGTTAAGCTCTGCAAGAGAGTCTTCTGATATCAGTTCACCTGTTTCCAGGTAGTGGTCAGCACCGTGGGGATATTCCACCCATTCAACATCAAAACCAAATTTTTCACCCGCTGCATCGATGACCTTGCAGCCTTCTGCAATGATCTCAGGCCCGATGCCGTCTCCGGGTATTACGGGTATCTTATACTGGGTCATGTTATTCTCCTGTAATGATAATTTCTATTGGATCAGAATTCAGATGATCCTGCGTGTATACTCTATCAGGCCGCCTGCATCCATGATACCCCTCACGAAATCGGGGAGGGGTGTTGCCTGGTATTTTTCGCTTTTTGTCAGGTTTGTAATAGCACCTGATGCAAAATCAACATCAAGCTCATCACCATCGGATATCCTGTCGGTCTCCGGGCACTCGAGGAGTGCTACACCAATGTTGATAGAGTTCCTGAAGAAGATACGTGCAAAGGATTTAGCGATCACACAGCTTATCTTTGTACCTTTCAGTGCGATAGGAGCATGTTCCCTCGAGGAACCGCAACCGAAATTGTTACCTGCGACGATGATGTCGCCTTCTTTTACCTCTTTTGCGAACTCCGGCCTGACACCTTCAAAAGCGTGTGCTGCAAGTTCATCAGGCGTATTGAGAATAAGGTACCTGCCAGGGATAACAGCATCCGTATCAACGTCATCTCCGAATTTCCAGACTCTTCCTTTCATTTTAACACCGGATATTAATTATTTAGATTATCAGTTAAGTTGAAACCATACCATAGATACAATCATCCTAAATAATACTACTGGAAATAATACTACGGTACAAAACACAGTGAAAGATAATTCACATATCCTTATGAGAAAATCTTAATAGCAGCAGCCATTACTTTAAGACAATGGTAACCAAAAAGGACATGATGATCCTCTCGATACTGCAAGGTGGCGCTCGTACTCCTATATCAGAAATCGCGAAGCAGGTCGGCCTCAGTGAGAACGGTGTCAGGTACAGGCTGGAAAAGCTGGAAGACGAAGGCTACATCAAAAACTATGTGGTCCTGCTCAATCCTAAAAAGTTCGGCAAAAATATATTCGCCATATTCAACCTTGAAATGGAACCAAAAAAGATGAAGGCGAGCATCAGTAAACTAAATTCCATCGACGAGTTCATCAAAATATACCAGACCACAGGACAGTACTCCATAAAGGCATTCGGACTTTTTGATGATGAAGAAGATCTGACAAACTTCATCAATGACAAACTCCTTTCCGAAATACCTGTGCAGAACTACAGTGTAGAGATAGTCACAAGGAACATCAAAGACGGCATCTACAACGTCTGAACGTTACTGATGAACTCTGTATTGTTATCCGAGAGTCTTGTACCATACGTTCATGTTCTCAAGTTTGCCGGCAATATTCGTATTTTTCACAAGCGTACCCGTGTATTCGTAGGAATTCCTCGAAAAGACGATGTTCATCCCATAGGATCCGGCCCTTGCGATAGTATAGGATGTGATCATGCCTCTGCGCGACATTTCCTTCTCCATCTCATTCAACAAGTATTGGGAATAGCCCTTCCCACGACATTCCGGCAGTGTTGCAAAATCCGTCATCTCGACATTCCTGTTCTCAATATCCATTTCACAGGATGACAGTGCTATTATCCGATCATCCTCTTTAATACAGAAATAAAGGACATTCTCGGACATCATTTTGAGCAGGTAGGCCGGATCATGTATGGGAAAAGGGTATGTAGCGAATACATCCCCGTATATCTCTCCCATCCGCATGACATCTTCCCCTGTACAAAGCATGCAGGAGACATCATCTTCAAGTTCGGCTGTCCCTTCCTTTCCATTCTTTGAAAAAGCCGTCTGCAAGACATCCCTGTTGCCTTCAGCTTCCTCGTTCAGCATCCGGGATTCGGAGAAGTATTTGCACATGAAACTGGCACCATCCCTGCCAGCAAAGAAGCCAGGGATATAGGCTTCTTCCATATACCCGGAAGAAAGGAAATCCTCCTTTCGGCAAGAAGGAACTTTGGCGAATATCTTTGAATATTCGTTTTCCTTTGCTATCCTTTCCAGATTGTCGAGTATGGACCCATGATCAGATGGGCAAAGATGCATCAGGTATATTCTGTCATTGAAACTTCCGTGCTGGACCACTGAATTGCCCACAGTCTCCACTTTATCTGGCAAGGTCCCTTCTCTCCACTCTTGCTGTATCTCCGGGAACCAGACTCAGGGTTTCGTCATAGTCCGAGAGGAGTTTTGCAATTCCGACTGATTTTGATTCTGGCGCATCATCAAGCTTAAGTTGCAGCTTGCAACCCTCGCACTTGCGATCACAATACACTGGCGTATAGGCCTCAGGTTCCTTGTAGGATGTTATGACACCTTCATAGTTCCTTAGTATCACCTTATGAGTGGACCTTGATATCATATATGTAGGCAGTATGGGTATCTTGCCTCCGCCTTCCGGCGCATCGATCACATATGTAGGGACTGCAAAGCCACTGGTATGGCCTACAAGGTTCTCCATTATCTCAATACCCTTTCCAACGGAGGTCCTGAAATGGGTCAGGCCTTCCGACAGGTCGCACTGATAAAGATAGTAAGGGCGAACCCTGTTTGCCACGAGTTTATGGAAGAGCCTCTTCAATATCCTGTAGCAGTCGTTCACTCCTGATAGTAACACTGTCTGGTTCCCCAGAGGAATACCCGCATTGGCAAGTTTTCGCAGGGCTTGTTTTGAAGAGTGAGTGACCTCACGAGGGTGATTGAAATGGGTGTTCACCCAGATTGGATGGTGTTTCTTCAATACATCCACAAGCTGGTCGGTTACACGGTATGGCAGTACTACCGGCATCCTTGAGCCTATCCTTATGACTTCCACATGGGGTATCGAGCGAAGCTCTGTGAGTATCCAGTCCAGATAATCATCCGAAAGCATGAAAGGATCACCGCCTGATAGCAGTACATCCCTTACCTCCGGATGGGCAGCGATATAGTCTAGTCCTTTCTGCACTTCATCCTTGTCCGGAACGGAATCTATATCCCCCACCTTTCTTTTCCTGGTGCAATGTCTGCAATACATGGAACAGACATTGCTCACATGAAAGAGCACCCTGTCAGGGTACCTGTGAGTTATTCCAGGCACAGGGCTGTCCTCATCTTCAGAAAGAGGGTCATGCATATCATCTTCAGATACGATAAGTTCACTTGGTGAAGGGAAGGCCTGCATGAATATCGGATCATTCTTCAGGTCCTGGGACTCAATGAGCGATAGATAATAAGGAGTTATGGACAGAGGGAACTTTTCAAGTGTTTCCTCGAGCAACTTCCGTTCCTCTGGTTCGAATTCGATATCAAGAAGTGTCTCAAAGGTATCTATGTCCTTTACACAATGTTTGATCTGCCATTTCCAATCCTTCCAGTTGGAAATAGCGACCTCGGGACTTATCTTTTCAGCAATGTTTTTTTGTCTGACTGAATGGGTTTTCATCAATTCACGATCGAAAAGTTAAAAAATGTATCCTGTTTTCAGGATTCAGATAAATTGCTACAACATAGCCCATGATAGCGGTCAATAACAAAGAACTGCAATAAATTGCAGATACCATGGACACGTAGCTTAACGTTTCAGATATTACAAAGTAACAAGCGGGATTAAAGAATAAATAATTAACTTGAGTATTCTTCGAAAATTTATCATTTTTGCTGCAGAAAAAGAAGTTCTAAAAAAATAATGTATTACTTCATATATGATCTGCAAGTTGTTCACTGCCGCCGTGCCAGCTCAAACGGGGCCGCATCCTGACAATATGCGTTGTTTCGGTGGTATCATCCACAATGAGAGCAATCCCCCTTTCAGTACCCATCTTCTTTATCGAATCCCCGAAATGCTCTCTCATATAGGTGGGCCTGACCGATTCAAGGGCAAGGATATCGTCCTGGGATGTTAAACGATGACACACAACAATATCCGACTGGGACAGGACATCCGGATGCAGTGATGATGGACGTTGTGTTGCCAGGACCAGTGAGAGTCCGGGCTGGCGACCCTGCCTTAGCCACTCGTTAAGTAGCACATCCGAGGACAACGTATCTCCTTTCACGGGCACGAACTGGTGCGCCTCGTCAAT
Source organism: Methanolobus sp. (assembly GCA_033549165.1). Lineage (GTDB taxonomy): Archaea > Halobacteriota > Methanosarcinia > Methanosarcinales > Methanosarcinaceae > Methanolobus. The sequence continues at coordinate 4,819 of JAWSUM010000013.1, read as the reverse complement.
GAACATCCATACCATAGGTATACCTTTATCGGTGACCTCTTCACCCATGAGCATTCGTTCATGGGCACGGCGTGCCTCCAGTCTCTTATGGTAGATATCCATAGAAATAAAACCTACGACTGCTGACCTTACGGCATCGTTCTTTATGGTGCTCACATCGATGATGGATAATGATCCTCCGGTCACAATATCAGAGATGTTCCTGCCTTTTTCCGCAAAGATCCCCCAGGACATGGCAGTCCTGAAATAGTTATCAGCTGCACTTCTGGAAACAAGATCTGAGCGTTCATCCTCCGTTATGGCATCCAGTACTTCCTCAAAGGAAAAATATGGATTGGATTCCCTTAGTGATTCGATAACCCTCACTATCAGAACGCCCACCGGAGAAACAGCTTCGACATCGAAAAGCCTGCACCACTGGTAGCCGTCAAACTGTGAGAGGGGTATGGCCAAGACCCTTACTTTGATGTTACGCTTCCTGTAACTTTCTTCACTGCCTGCCGGAACATAGATATCCATGTCGAATCCTGTCGGCTCAAGACCCCAGCCGGACAGGGAATCCGCTTCCATCTCGTTGCCCCTGGAAAATGTCCAGAATATACCCATTGTGTCAATGACAACGGATGCGATGTTCATTCTTATCTCATGGGGAAGCATCAATAGTTCCTCGATCAGTACTGCCATCGTATATGACTTACCGTAACCCCTTTTACCACCGATCAGAATTGCATGAGGCCTCTGCACATCCAGCCTGACCGTCGAGCCGGTTGACCTGTCCAGTGCTAGGTACCTGCCCATATGTACCAGAGCCTTATCAGACTTACCAGCCCCTCCCAGGATGTGTTGCTTTTCCGAGACACCGGCAGTAAAGACTTGTGAAGAAGAATACATATTTCTTAAGGATGATATATGCTATAATAATTTTTCTTTTGGATCAAGAAATTCCGACTTCATTCAAATGCTTGAGGACGGCTCATGCAGATAGTTCAAATGAGAAGTCTCACCTATATATACAGGAAAAATGCATTCGGAATGCTTATATACAACTATATATATTTAGAGGGCCGGAGGAATCTCCGGCACTAATAACTCCCCTCTGATGCATTGATTCTTTTTGGCTAAATGTATCATACCCCACACTTCACCCAACCATCATTATGCGAGATTCCTCTTTCCTTTTACGTTTTTGCGGACATTATGCCCCTTGCAGCAAGAACTCCGGTAGCTGCGGAATTAACGAGGTCCCTTGAGAGACCCGCACCGTCTCCTGCCGCAAACAGGTTTCTGATACTAGTCTGCATCATGCTGTCGACCTGCAGTTTGATCGAGTAGAACTTGACCTCGGGAGCGTACAGCAATGTTGAATCCGAGTTTACTCCGGGAATGATCTCATTGAGGACTTCAAGCCCCTCTATGATATCCATTACTATCCTGTGCGGCATTGCCATGGAGATATCGCCCGGTGTGATATCTTTGAGAGTGTTGACCACAGTGTTCCTCTTTATGCGTTTTTCCGTGGAACGCCTGCCCCTGCGCAGGTCGCCCATCCTCTGGAGAACAGGCTTGCCCCCGCCTATAGTGGTTGCAAGTTTTGCCACGGACCTTGCATATTTAATGGTATTTTCCATGGGGTGGGTCAGTTCAACATGCACAAGAAAGGCAAAATTGGTGTTCTCGGATTCCTTCCTGTGCATGGAATGGCCATTGGTTGCAACAAAACCATCATACTCCTCTTTAACAACAAAACCATGTTCGTTGGTGCAGAAGGTCCTGACGAAGTCATCATAACGCCGCGTATGGATGTGGAATTTGGGATCGTGGTTTATCCGTGTGATGGGGTCCATTATAATGGAAGGAACCTCCACCCTTACTCCAATATCGACCCCGCTAAAGGAATACAATATCGAATGCCTGTTCACCATTTCATTGACCCAGTCACATCCGACCCTGCCGGGAGCCAGCAACGTATACTGGGCACTCAGCCTGCTTCCGTCCCGGAGCAGAACTCCGCGGCATAGACCATCCTCTACGATTATGTCGGCAACTTCAGTGTTGAGAAGGAAATTTATACCCTTTGCTTCAAGGTCCTTCTTAAAATTGGATATAAGAGCGATTGAGTTGTCCGAACCTATATGACGCTGCTTTATCTCGATAAAACTTGCACCTACCGAGGCAGCCTTCCTTTCAAGGAACTCGATCTCACTGGCAGGAGGGGAAGACAGGTCATTCGTTGCACCGTATTTCAGGAATACCCTATCCACATAATCTACAAGCTCCCAGGCACTTTCCGGATCTCCTGTGAACTCAGAGAGATCTCCGCCGATGTCGGGACGCAGATTGAGGGTCCCGTCAGAATATGCACCCGAACCGCCCACACCCCGCAGTATGGAGCATGGTTTGCAATGCTGGCAGCCCTTCACCGAATTCATCGGGCAGATCCTTTCATCAATATCCCGACCTGCATCAATGACAAGAGTACTCAGGTCCGAAGAGGCAAGTTCATGTGCTGCAAAGAGACCCGCAGGTCCGGCACCTACTATAATAACATCATAATCCCACTTGGATAACAGAAACATCACATCCATGGATATACCAGGCAGTGGTACATCCAATGGAATATTAGAGATATTAGGATAAAATCTTATCCAGTTGATTCACGGATCTTGCATACTTGAGTTCCTGAGCTATCCGCCTGCCAGTGGACAGGCCCGGCTCTACAAGATCAGAATACGGTGAACCTGTCAGGTACAGGTTGGTACCGGCAACGATCCTGGCGGATATCTCAAAGACCTTTATTTCAAGATTATCGGTTACCACGGTCTCAAGGCAGAAAGGACCGATCATTCCTCCGAATAGTTTCAGGGACTGTTCGACAACCTTCTCGCCCAGCTCGAAGATCAGCGGCAAAAGTGATTCTCTTGCTACCAGAGGCACGTTCCCGGTGACAACATATGTTGGGTGTATGCCTGTCGCTTCCAGTTCTTTGGGAGAGCCGAGCCTGAAGATCTCGTCGGCATTTGACTCCACCCTGCGGTCCATGCTGAGCATCTCGAGGATGCCTTCACTAAGCTTGTAACCTTCTTCCCTCAAGGGTGAATAGAAGAAATGCAGGTAATACCTGGTACCTGTTATGAACTCCTGGATGGTGTATTTCTCATCCGGCTTCACATGCTGTTTGAACTCTTCAAAGGTCTTGGCGACAAAGAAACCTTTCCCACCCTTTGCACCGTGATACTTGACCATGACAGGCCCATTGATATCCTCGGGCTGCACCTTTTTTGGCATGTGGATACCCGCACCTTCAAGCCAGACTCTTTCCATTTCCCTGTCAGATTCCCATTCAAGTACAGCCCTGTTACCGAATGTTGGCACCGGAAGTTCAACGAATTTCTCATAACCCAGGTACTCGACGAATGAGCCATGTGGTATTATTATAGCATTCCTTGCTACCAGTTCGCTGGCTATCCCGGGAATCTCCTGATAACTGTCTACCACTATGAACTCATCAGGTTTGGCTTTAGGAAAAGCATCATAGAATTTTGGCGGTTTTTTCACGCATATGCCGATTGTCTTTAAGCCTTCCTTCCTTGCCCCGTCAAAGATCTGAAGGCTTGAATGGGAACATACTGTAGCAATGCTGATGTTGTCTAGATCGTAGTTCCCGATAGTTTCCATGATACGTTCTTTTGAAATCATAAATATAGCCCCGAAATTTACCACATATTGTCTTAGCTACTCTTTAACTTTACGAGTTGTTTCCCGAGTGTTGAAGACTTCGAACCGATCTGAACTTAAAGGAAACAATATAATTACCTTTTTATATACTACCCCTATGCAGGAAAACGAAGAAAGCGCAGGTTCGGACAAAGTCCTGATCCTGCCCCTCAATGAGGATTCGAAAAAGATCACGCAGATCCTGTCAAATGACAGGGCAATGAAGGTTCTGGAGATCCTTGCCGACGCGCCCATGTCCGCGACCGATGTGGCAGAAAAGATGGGAATGCCACTTACCACTATTAAATACAATATAGATGCGCTTGTCGAAGCAGACCTTATCAAGGTCCAGAAGACAAAGTGGAGTAAGAAGGGCAGGGAGATAAAGATATATGAACCTGTCCAGAAGATCATCGTTGTGGCTCCCGGCAGTATGAAGGGAGACAAGTCCTCGATCCTCAGCATGCTCAAGAAATACCTGGTAATGGTGGGAGGAGCTGTTTTCGCAGCAACGGGACTCGAGGCCCTTACAAATTACCTGAATATAGGCCCTGGTACAGTTCCTATGGCCAGTACCATGAGATCATCCGAGTACCAGGATGCTGCAGCACCCATGATGAACGAGGACTTTCCGGAAGCTGCTTCAGGGGAAGCTCTCATACCTAAGGCACCCATGGAAAAATCAGTTCCAACTGAGGAGGAAGCTTTAGCCTATGATGTGACAGGAGAAGAGGTTCCTGAAGCAGAATACTTTGAAGAAACAGTAGTTGAACAGCCTGTCGACGGTCAGGACTACGGGATCACAGAGGCCCCTCCAACCGATGATATGCTTATTTCAAATGATATCGACGCAGATGCTCTGAGTTCTTCCATTCCCGGCGAAAGCCTCGACGGCGGAGTAAATATCATGAGTGATGGCTTGAACTCAAGTATGGTAAGCCAGACACCAGCTGCAGGCGACTCTAACATGGTTGCAGATAATGTTTCCATTATATCCCACCCGCTATCAGGCATTTTTCCGCACGACATACTTTCACATGCAAGCGTATGGTTCCTGTTCGGGTGCCTTTTTGTCATTGCCCTTTTGTTCATAAGAGAAATATAT
>JAWSUM010000012.1:0-39488 GCA_033549165.1 Methanolobus sp. | reverse complement strand
ATCATCTAAAATTTGATGTCGGCCATGCAATGGTTAATAGAACAATGATACATCCAATGGCTACACCCATTGCTACTGCCTCGACTAAACTTGCAATAGACAATGCTATGCCAAATGTACCAAGTAGTATTTTAGCAGCGAAAACTTCAAGCCCCATGCAAACACCTCATTTGAACCCATGTAATATTAGATTTATCTTATTATATACCTTTGTAATTCAAGCTGAATGAAACCACTCATATAATAAAAATCTTTTCTTTTATTACTTTTATTATTAAATATACTATTAATCTATATAAATATTTATATGATCGTCCACATTTGCTTCCCTTTAGATAGGTTCCTTTGACTTGTCTTGTGCTTTTTGGGTCGCATGGGATATGTTTCCTTCATTATCAAACATGGGAGGAAAAAATAACGATGTAATATATCGAAGTCCCTCTCCAACCGATGCTAGTACAAATGGGAATGATATTGTGCAAATAATTATTTTTACAAATGACATGTTGATATAGAAGTTAATATTCATCATTTTATCAATGTTGCCACCCACATCAGAATGAACATTCAAAATAGTCATGATTAACCCAAAACAAAGTAAAATAATTATTGTAACTAACAGTGAGTACAATGTGGATAATACTCTTTCTCTCATATCTTTCCAATCAAGACCCATGTAAGATTCTACGCCGTCAATGTTAACTAATCCAGTTGTCACATATATGCGAATTGACAGCAACAAACTACTGGTCACTGCTAACCATACAATTACAAGGTTTAAATTATGCACAACTCCACTGTAATCACTTATGGATGGTTCAAATAGTGGAAGAATTGTAAACGTAGTAACGACTACAAAACATGTAATTAGTGCCATCAGTGTAAAGTAAGTATAATAAAGTTTCATAAGACGTTTTTTCATTGGCTCATCCACGTGATAAACTCCCAATCTGGATGTGATTGATGAAAATCTCTTAAGTAGCAACACACACAATACTCCAAGGAGCACAATACTAATTACAACATACAAATACTCAGTTAAAGTTAAAGGTACATGCAAAGGCGTGTCAGCCATAAAACCACCCATATTCTGAAAATCAATTATTTTAGGTAGCTTTCTAAAACATCAAAATATTAAAATCTTTTGATTTCTAGCTTGTATAAAAATAAATACTTTATAAGCAACATTTTGAGCACATATACCCTTAACTTAACAGAATCTTTATTCCAAAAACTTAATATATAAAAACAAGGAATAAAGCTTCTTGTATCCTTCATTATCTCCCCAAGAATAACAATGGACTAAACAGCGTTGATACATATGCACTCAAAAGAATATTTTATTTCGCGGGTCAAAGAAGCAGTTCTGAGCTATAATGAAAATATGGTGCAGGATGTTATTCATGATGCACTGAATGCGGGAATCGATCATGTTTACCTGGTTGAGTACGGTTTAAATGCTGCAATGGACATTGTGGGAAAAATGTTCAGCAAAGGCCAGTTATTTCTTCCGCATGTGATCGCAGCTTCCGAAGCCATGAACGCCGGAATCAGGATTTTGATGCCATCGCAGGAAGAGTATGTTCCCGTAAACGGATTCAGAGGTACCATCATGATCGGGACTATTGAAGGAGATATCCATTCCATAGGAAAGGACATTGTTGCGGCATCACTCCGGCTTGCCGGCTACAGGGTAATAGATCTTGGTATAGACGTTCCGGTGGAGACATTTACCTCACAGGCAATGCAATTGTCCCCGGATATCATTGCCACATCAGCTCTTATGAATATCACCATGATAAATCAGCAAACTCTGGAAGAAAAACTAAAGGAGATCGGTATCCGGCATAAGGTCAGGACTATGGTAGGCGGTTCTCCGGTCAGTGCTGAGTGGGTCCGGGCGATCGGGGCCGATATATACGGTGCTGATGCTACGGAAGTGGTGGAAAAGGTCAACTATTTAATTGAATCAGGAAGTATTAAATCCGTTTTTTCAGAGAGCGGGTTTTATCCTGCTGTGCTATTGGATCTGTAATAGCCAAATGAGGGTAGAATCACAGGTTATCTGGTAATCTTCAGATCAGTATTATCCGGTTGTGCGAGTCTTTTCCATTTTTTATATGTATGGATAGTCTCACAAATGCTTACTTCTGACAAAAGGTATTTCTTCTATAAACTATATGTCCAGCTTATTCACAATTGTGAATGGATCGGCAATCTAAAAATATGGTAATAGCTTACTGGCTGAGGGAATTGATTATTCATCAACTCCTGTTGCACCGTCAATGAGCATTCGTGCAACAAACCGGTCTTCTATCTTAATTACACTACATACATCAGAAGAGGATTAAAATGAAAGACCCTTTAAAAACAATCAGGGAAACAAAACCACTGGTACACCATATCACTAACTGGGTAACGATATACGATTGCGCGAACATGATAAGGGCATTCGGTGCACTTCCGGTAATGGCCCATGCTCCGGAGGAAGCTGCAGATATGACAGGGATCGCCTCTGCACTTGTTCTGAACATCGGGACCCTGACAACCGAGCTTGTTGACGCAATGATTATCTCTGCAAGAGCCGCAAACGAAAAAGGGATACCTGTAGTTCTTGATGCTGTCGGTGTCGGTGCTACAAAGTTCAGGGATGAAATGGCCGCAAAGATACTTGATACAGTCCGCATCGATATAATCAAAGGCAACTATTCCGAGATCGCAAAACTGGCAGGTGAGAACGCCCAGACCAGAGGAGTTGAAGCGACAGCTATTGATGCTGACCCCCGGAAGGTCGCAAGTGATTTCGCAATTTCAAGGTCATGTGTCGTTGTGATGACCGGAAAGGAGGACGTCATCAGTGATGGTAAAAGGACCTTTGTTGTAAAGAACGGCCATGAATCAATGGGTTCCATCGTAGGTACCGGCTGCATGGCTGCATCGGTCATCGGCTCCTTCGCCGCGGTCAATGCAGACCATTGTGATGCAGCAAAGGATGCCCTGTGCTATTTCGGAATAGCCGGGGAACTGGCGGCTGAAAATTCAGTGGGTCCCGGAACTTTCAAAATGCATTTCTATGATGAGGTATTCAACCTTTCAGACGAAAAGGCACAGTCAATGCTGAATGTTGAAGAGTGCTGATCTGACCGTTCAGGGATGTAATTATGGACCATAAGAGATCATTGCTGGATATCATCGATTTCTACCTGGTGACGGATTCCGGTCTGTCAAAAAAGGGAACTCTCTCAGATGTAGAAAACGCGGTCGCTGCAGGATGCAGGATCGTCCAGTACAGGGAAAAGGCCAGAAGTACAAAGGACATGATCCTTGAAGCTGCAGAGATAAAAATCTTATGTGGCAGTGAGGCAATATTCCTGGTGAATGACAGGGTGGATGTAGCTATGGCAGTGGATGCCGATGGTGTTCACATCGGACAGGACGATATGCCTGTCGATATGGTAAGGCAGCTTCTGGGCCCGGAAAAGATAATCGGCCTCACGGTCCATAACGTAGAGGAGGCCCTGAAGGCAGAAAGAAGCGGGGCTGATTATGTGGGTCTGAGCCCCATCTTTGACACTTCGACCAAGAAAGACGCAGGAAATGGTATCGGTCCTGAAAGTATAATGGAGGTAAAAAGCTCCATTAACATCCCCGTGGTTGCTATTGGCGGTATCAATAAGGATAACTGCGTGAGTGTGGTCCGGGGAGGTGCCGACAGTCTTGTTGCTATCTCTGCGGTAGTGTGCAGTGATGATGTAAAAAGGGAAACAAGGAACTTCATCAGTATGATTTGGGAATCAAGGCTTTGAAAGCCTTAAAAATGATGAAGCTGCATGATTTTTCTTCCAGGGTAAATTCGTTCGCCAAAGGATATAAGATCTGATGACTTTCTTTTTCTAAACTTAGATTACTAATGTGTTAACTGCACAGGAATCTTAATCGATAGTGGAGGAAGTGATAATGAAAGCCGTTCAGATAAAAGAATATGGCAAAGAAATCAATGATGTAGTGGAAATAAATTACAATGCTGAAGTACCTGGACTTTCTCAAGGTAAGGTTCTTGTAAAAGTGCACGCAGCTGGTGTGAACCCTATTGACTGGAAGATAATTGGAGGTTACATGAGTCAGGGGAAATCTCTTGATTCCCCCATAACTCTTGGTGGGGATTTCACAGGAACGATAACGGATGTAGGTGAAGGTGTGACGCAGTACAGAAAAGGCGATGATGTGTATGGAAGCGGTGCTGTCAGGATGGGCAGTTCCGGGGCCTATGCGGAGTATCTGTCCACTGATGCGGGATTGATAGCAAAGAAGCCTGAGGAGGCAAATAACCTTGAAGCTGCCGCGCTGCCCCTTGTGGGTGTGAGTGCCCTGGATGTAATCACCAACAAGATAAAACTGAAAGAGGGTCAGAAGATCCTGATACACGGAGGTTCGGGTGGTATCGGCTCAATGGCCATCCAGATTGCAAAGCATCTGGGTGCATATGTCGCAACAACAGCCAGGAAGGACAAAACGGATTATCTTAAGAAGCTCGGTGCTGATGAGATCATCGACTATAAGAACGAGAAGTTTGAAGAGAAACTGCATGATTATGATGCTATCTTTGATACGGTGGGAGGGGACACTTATAAGAGGTCTTTCCAGGTGCTTAAGAAAGGAGGCATAATCGTGTCCATGCTTGAGCAGCCTGACAGAGAGCTGATGGATAAGTATCAGGTCAATGCTGAGGGGCAGTTCACACAGATAAACAGCGAGAGTCTTAAAAAGCTTGCAGAGCTCTATGACAGTGGAGTGATTACAGTAAATGTCGATAAGGTCTTTCCCCTGGATGAGGCGGCAGGGGCTATGGCCTACCAGCGTGACAGCAGTGTGAAAGGAAAGGTCGTTATAGAAATAGATTAAAGAACCCTGTTATTTATTTTTGCAGGATTCCCTGTGCCATCTAATTAAAGGTGGATAAAGGTAGGTTCAGAGGAACCTGATTCCCCGTGGGACCTCTCCTACCCTTTTCCTGAACTCCTCAGGCCAGTTCTCTGGATCCAGTCCCTTCTGTGCAAAGAATGCTGATGCCCATCTTTCAAGTCCCACACCGGAACATCCTGACCAGAGTTCCTCTCCTGTCTGGCATTTGACATTGAACCCTGACGGGTACTTGTTGCCGTTCACACTTACGTTCTGGAACTCCAGCCATTCTCCGTCCTCACCGCGGTAGGGCAGGACCGCTTCATAGTCGGTCGTGCCGGCTTCTGTCTGCTCGGCAACTCCGGTAAGGCCTTCCTGTGCCATGAACCATGGCGTGACCCATGCTTTTCTCCATTCAAGTTCGAGTATCTCGTTGAAGATATGCATGTACCTGTCATGCAGCCGTGAAGCAGCATCGAGTACCTGTTCCTTGTTACCTACCCAGAGGATCTCTATCCTGTGGAACTCGTCCACGCGCTCCATGCCGTGGATACCGCCACTCTCATACCTGTGGGAGGTTCCGGACCTGTCAAATACTTTGATAGGGAACTCGTCGGTGGGTATGGTCTCACCCTGAAGGTATGTCCAGAACGGGGGACACTGTGCATAGCACATTCCGCCGATGGGGTCGCCTATCTTCTCCTTGATCAGTGATGTTGGGACCTCATGGGTTACCTTGTAGTGGTCGATGACCTCTTCCCAGAATTCGGGGTCACGGGTCTTTGGCGGGCACACGTAGTATATTTCAGGATAGACACCTTTGGCATGTCCGGATTTCTGCCAGACTTCCCAGGGGACCAGTTTCGGGAAGATCATTTCCCGGTATCCCAGGGGTTCCAGCAGTTCTTCCAGAACTATCTTCTCAAAGGTCCTGAACATCCTGGTGGACTGCGGGCCGTGGATCCACTGGCCTCTGCTGGCACCTCTTTTTAGCCAGCCGGCTTCCATCATTGCCTTGGTCGGGTCCTCGATGAATTTGTGTTCTTTCTTCTCACTCTGCCAGAGGATGTGCCAGTGCTCGGTCTTTCCTCCGTAGGACTGCTGCTCGATCTTGTCCTCCATCAGGGAGAGTATCCTGTCGGGCACACGGTTAGACATCGCAGCTTCATCAACATCAAGTTCAAGCCTGATGATGCCGTCCTCATAGCCCATTTTAGTCACATAGGGTATCTTCATCTGTGGGAGTTCTTTCTCAGACGGAACTTCAATGGTGTATGAGCCAACCTCTATTCCACGGATACCGATCTTGAATTCTTTTCCGAGCTTTCCCGCAAGGGGCTTTCTCATACGGAGCAGTGCATCATGCACACGCACATACCTGCCGGATTCGATGGTAAGGCTGATCCTGTCACCATCTACCTTCCATGTGGTGACCTTTGCTCCCTGTCCCTCAGGTGCACCCTTTGTGAGTATGGTCCTGTTAGCCTCATCGATATATTCGCCGATAACATCTGCCGCTATGGCTGCGTCGGCACTTGTCTTCAGTGAACATTCCAGCTTGAATTTAAAATCCATTTTTTCTTCTCTGGGCGGTTCATCTGAAGGACAACACTCAGCTCTTTTCTTTGACTCCATTGTAATTCCATTCCTGATATTATGGTGCGGATAGGTAAGCAGCAATCAATTCTTTTCACAAATAGTTTTCTATGTCTGTTGCTTTATGCATGATGTACCTTTTGATAATTAAGAACTTCTATTGCCGATAATTACAGCAATACTATGTCGGTACATGTAATAGATTTGCATTGGCGTATATCGAAATTCATTGACTACTATTGCTTCGGAATCTATAAGTAGGTCTGCCAATGATGTTTATTGGGATTGTTTACATGAAACTTGATGAAGGGGAGTACAACATCAACATGTTTCAGTATCGACGTAAGTGTCTCTAGTTATCTGAAAGACACTTGATGTCGTAAATGACGATATGTCATACTAGATCCCGTATCTGAAAGTATGGACGAGTGTCCATACACTGCAATAGAAGGGAGAATATGAATAAATTACATAAAACAATTTTATTGTTTAGTGTAGTTCTAGTTTCTTTATCCGTTGCCGAATGTGCTCAGCCGGAAGTTCCTAATTCGGTTGTGACATTTAGTTTTGACGGCTTAGAACCACTGGAAGAGGGTGTTTACGAAGGCTGGGCTGTAATCGGGGACGAGAATATCAGCACTGGTACATTCAATGTTACATCTAATGATACATCCAATGATACATCCAATGATACATCAAATGTAAGTGAAGAGTTTTCATTCTCTGTTGACCAGGATCTGAGCTCAGCAGACATGATAATGGTCACCATAGAACCGGCAAATGACACAGATGCAGAGCCAAGTGGTATCGTGATATTGGCAGGTGACGTGGAGAATGAAACGGCTGAGCTGGAATTCCCGGTAAATCTTTCAGAGGCCAATGGGACCTACATACTGGCAACACCGACTAACGGTGCTGATACCAATGAGAACAGCGGTATCTGGTTCTTACAGCTTCCAGAACCTCCGACAGCCGGTCTCGAACTGCCGGAACTGCCCAATGGCTGGGTATATGAAGGCTGGGTTGTAAACCAGGGTCTACCAATTACTTCAGGGAGGTTCACAGCTGTTGATGAAGCCGATCTCTTCGATGGCTACAGTAGTGTAGAACCAGGTCCCCCATTCCCGGGAGAGGATTATCTCGTTAACCCTCCGGAAGGGATCACTTTCCCAATAGACCTTGCCGACGGTGAAAGTCTGGCAGTGATATCGGTTGAGCCTGACATGAATGGAACTGATCCGACCGGTCCCACACCTTTCCAGATCAAGCCTCTTATTGGTGAGATCCCATCCGGGGCCATGGATCATGTCAATTATCCAATGGAACTGAATCTGAGTTCGGTTCCATCCGGTGTTGCAACAATAGAATAAGAATAGTGCTGCGGTGCTGTTTTTAAGCACCATTCAATTTTTGATATTTAATTCTCTAGCTAATTACTATCAGGTTCTATAGATCGTTCGCTTCAGTTTCAATAGTTACTGTTTAATAGAAACACCCAGTATTTATCAAAAATCGAGGGAATCTCATGAATGTTCTAATATTAGGTGCAGGAGCTGTCGGCCTCTCCATAACCGCAAAACTGTCGGCTGTCTGCAATGTACATGCAGTTTCCAGAAAAAGGCATGCCGACAGGATTATGTCGCATGGTTTCAGGATGTCCGGTATGTGGGGTGAAGGCACATACAACTTCAGCTGCTCTGAAGATGTTCCTGAAGATATGGATTACGACTACATATTCATTACTTCAAAATCCACGGCTACTGAGGATATCTGCAACCAGTTCTCTGATGTGCTACGAGGCCGCGAGGTCATCAGTATGCAGAACGGCCTTGGCAATGAGGAGATAATTGAAGGCTATACCGATCATGTCATAGGTGGAACCATCATCACAGGATTCGAGTGGAAGGGAGATGCGCAGGTGAACGTATCAGTAGAAAGTGGTCCTATGAACCTTGGGAGGTTCCCCGGGGGTCTCGACAGCAGTGTGATGAAACTGGCAGACCTTATCAATGAGGCTGGTATCCCGGTCGAAACAACAGAGAACATCAGAAGTTCCATCTGGTCCAAGGTGCTTTACAACTCTGCGCTCAATCCCCTTGGTGCTGTGATGGGTGTCCCGTACGGGAAACTCGATAATGTACATGCATGGGCGATAATAGAGAACATAGTAAAGGAAGCCTTCATAATTGCGGAAGTCGAAAAAGTCGAGCTCCCATGGTCCATGGCCGATGAATATCTTGGATACCTGCACAGCGTACAGCTACCGAACACAAGGGAACACCATTCTTCAATGCTTCAGGATATCTCCTCCGGCAGGAAGACTGAAATAGATTTCCTTAACGGTGAGATTGCAAGAAGGGCAAGGAAACTTGGTCTTGCAGCATCTTATAACACTTTCATCTCCAATCAGATACATTTCATGGAAGACCTGAAGGACAATGGATCAAAATAGTATCTGGTAAAGGATGGTGTTTGATATTGACAAAGAATAATGGGGAAAAGAAGGAAAAGACTCATGACCCGAATTTCCTGATACAGGAACTGGTCGACGGAGGTTTTGAGCATATTGAGGAGAAGATAAGGCAGTGTGCCAACTGCTCCCTTTACGAGAGTTCCACAAACCCCGTGATCATGAAAGGTTCCCATAACCCGAAGGTTCTCTTCATCGGGGAGGCACCGGGCAAGACCGAGGATGCGACCGGCATCCCCTTCAGCGGAAGGGCCGGGAAGAAACTCGACGAGATGATCGGGTATATGGGTCTGTCAGTTGAAGATTATGCTGTTATTAATGTCCTGAAGTGCCGTCCCCCGAACAACCGCAAACCTCGCAAGAACGAGATAGAGCAATGTAAACCATTTTTGATGGCGCAGATCGAACTACTTGCCCCTAAAGTGATAATCCTGCTGGGCAACACTGCAGAGGAGGCCTTCTGCGATGGAAAGAAGAAAATGAAGTGGGGCGTCCCCGTGGTAAATGACGAAGGAACCAATATTCTGAAAATATACCATCCTGCAGCCATGATATACCAGCGTTCAAGGGTCGATGAACAAAAAGAGCTTATTGATAAGAACAGTTATCTCTGGGAATAGTTTTGCAACTATTCACTCAGTTCCTCAACCTCTTCTGCAACCTTTGCATTCATGAGCAGATCGTCAAGGGTTGCTATAAGTGAGGTGATCTTCTCTGTAGATATATGGATTTTTGCGCTTCCTTCCGATATCTCGGTTTCCATGCTGGTCAGGTTATCCGGTGCAAGCGATCTTGCAACTTTCTCTGCGATAAGCCGGGCATCCTCATCCCTGAATTCTACGGTCGTCCTGATCTTCATGAAGCCTGACCCTCGATCTTATTCCCAATCTGGGATCCTACTATCTCATCCACTTTAGCGATGAACTCTTCTGCTGTGTCCTGTGGTATGGATGCCCCGGCAGCTATATTATGTCCTCCGCCGTCACCACCTACCGACTTTGAGGCTTCACGCAGGGCAAAAGCAAGGTCCAGGCCATTTGAGACCAGTGCCCGTGTACCTCTTGCTGAGACCTTGACAATATCCTCCACCTGGTTGACAGCTATGAAAGGTATTTCCGGGTTGATATACCGGACCATGGTGCTGGCAACCATTCCAGTTGATTCCATGTCCTGTGTAATCAGGTAACCGATGTTATCTCCTATCTGTAGTTTATCAAGTGCTTTATTTATGTTCTCGACTATGGAGCGCTGGTATTCAACAGCCATCTTCTGTGCTTCTGCAAGATGCTCCCGGTCATGCATGCAGATCGAAAGTGCCATTCCTGCCTTATCCATGCGACCGCAGGTGTTGAGTATGGCAACCATGTCATAGACGTTATTCACCAATTCTCTGTCAAGGTGGTATACATCGCCTATGGAAGCATCTATCGCCTCAGGACTCGCCTTTTTTGCAAGTTTGAGAGCAATGGCCGATGTAAGTTTCTTCAGTTCATCAGTTGAAAGCTCACCGATGTTGCCTTTAATTTCAAGAATGTCAAGGAACTCGTCGATCTTTTCCCTGTTACCGGTAATATCAAGGTATGGCTCAGGTGTGTACTCAAGGACATCGGCAATATCACCGTCCCCCATCTTCAGGCCCTTGTGTACGGATATCACACCCGCTTCTTCCGCTTCCTTCAGGATCGTACTGTTGACAGTATCCATAAGCTGCTTGTCGCCTACAGCCCCTGCGATTGCCAGACCTGCAAGCTCCGTGTTGCTCTCATCCAGTGCCTTTGCCACAAAATAAGTGACACCGGAAGCGGAAAGGTGCATTGCTCCGTCAATTCCGACGAGATGGGGATTGACCATGACCTTCGCAGGTGATTCTCCTACAGGTATGTGATGATCAAGAACTACTATTTCCTGGCTGATCCGTGATATCATGTCGGACTGTCCGCTTCCCATATCACAGAAGAGGACAAGGTCCTTCTCTCCAGCGCTCTCGATGACAGTATCAACTACGGTGTCGTCCAGCCTTGGTACTATCGTAGTATGAAAATGGATACCTTTTTTCATGAGTGCACGACATATGATAGCTGCGGATGTCAGTCCGTCAGCATCGTTATGGGAGATGACCCGGACATATTCATGTTCATCTATGACATCAGCTGCCTGCCGTGCCAGATCTTTCAGTTTTTGGATCTCGACATTGAAGTTCAATTATATCACTCGATAATGGAAAAAGGATAAAGTGCTTTAATTAGTTTTTCTTTTCAGCATGACGACCTCTCCGGGATGGCTGCAAGTTCCGGCTTCCATCACAGTGCCGACATTTATGCTTGTATTGATACCTGTATGTACGTCATCGCCCATAATAACGCCCAGTTTCCTCCTGCCCGAATCAACGACCTTGCCCCTCACAAGACATTTGATGTTCCTGCCGTCATGGCGCAGGTTAGCCACCTTCGTACCTGCACCGAAATTACAGTTAAGGCCGATGACACTGTCTCCGAGATAGCTGAGATGTCCTATCTTGGTGCCATCCATGATTATGCTGTTCTTAACTTCGACCGCGTTGCCGATATGGACATTATTGCCTATGGCCGTGGACGGACGGATGAAGCAGTTAGGGCCAATATCACAATTGTCTCCGATTATCACCGGCCCGATAATGTAAGCCCCGTTGCGGATAATTGAGTCCTTGCCTACATAGATCTCGCCATGGAGGGTTGCATAGGGTTCCACAGTGCCTTCATGTCTCCCTTTCATACCCGCC
Organism: Methanolobus sp.; assembly: GCA_033549165.1. Classification (GTDB taxonomy): domain Archaea; phylum Halobacteriota; class Methanosarcinia; order Methanosarcinales; family Methanosarcinaceae; genus Methanolobus. Next base: position 27,762 of record JAWSUM010000012.1, on the reverse strand, counting down.
AGCAGTATCTTATTTGCCTCAAGCAAGTCCCAGGGCCTGCCAATATCGATCCATTCACTGTCAAGCAGCTCATAGCCGACATTGCATCCGGCATCTATCATCATCTGAAGTGAGTCTGTTATTTCCAGCTCTCCTCTGGGTGACAATCCGGTCTTGTCAATGAACTCAAAAATAGTTTCTCTGAAAAGGTAAATGCCTGCATTTGCAAGGTTGCTGGGTGGGTTTTTGGGTTTTTCGATGATCCTTGTGACCCTGCCGCCATTGGTCTCTATCACTCCGAAGTGGGATGGCTCATCAACTTCCTTGACAGTTATAACGGCATCCTTGTCCGAGGATATCAACTGCCTGATATGTTCGGAACTTATCAGCATGTCCCCATTGAGTACGATAAAACTGCCATCCACATGTCCTTTAGCACAACCTATGGCATCTGCGGTGCCCATTTGTTTTTCCTGATGCGCATACTCGATGCTGACGCCGTACCCCTTCCCATCTCCAAAATAGTCTTTCAATGCATCCTCATGATAACCGGTTATAAGGACGAATTCCTGTATTCCGGCAGCAATTGCTGCTTCTATGGTATGTTCTATCATGGGTTTATTAGCGATCGGGAGCATCACCTTCGGTCTGGATGCTGTAAGCGGGCGCATCCTAGTACCTTCGCCCGCGGCAAGGATCACGACCTTCATTGGAGGCACTCCTTAACCAGGCCTTCTGCCATTGCATAGAGGCCTTCAACATTTTCCCTTGCCTGGGCTGTGATGCGTATCTTGGGCTCTGTTCCCGAAGGTCGGACAAGCACCCATCCATCACCCATTTCCACCCTTATGCCGTCAATGTCCGACACCGTTCCCAAGGGTTCCAGTTTTACTTTTACCGATTCCATCGCTACTGCCTTGCAGGAATCATCACATGCAAGCGTGCCCCGCAGTGTGGGGTATTGGGGTAAGCTCTCCTTTAATTCCGAAAGCGGAGTCTCCTTAACGATATCAATAAGCTTTGCTGCAGCGTAAATGCCATCCGGGCAATAGGATATCCTGGGGAATATCCAGCTTCCAGAAGGTTCACCTCCGAAATTAGTCCCGTGACGCTTCATCTCTTCGGCCACATAGACGTCCCCTACCCTTGTCCTGATGATCTCTGCCTCCGGGAGGGCGTCATCCACGATCATGGATGTGTCAACAGGTACCGCTATCTTTGACTTGCCCCTGCACTCGTACAATGCAAAGATAGCCAGTAGTTCGTCACCTGTAACAAACCTTCCTTTCTCGTCGACCGCCATCATCCTGTCGGCATCACCGTCATGTGCTATGCCGAGGCTGGCATCGAGTTCCTTCACAACCTTCATCATCATCCCGAGGTTCTTCTCATTGGGCTCCGGGTTCCTGGCGGGGAAATGTCCGTCCAGCTGGGAATTGAGAGTGATGACCTCGCATCCCATCTCCCGGAGCAGGAATGGGGTTATCGTGCCTCCAGCACCGCATCCACAATCAAGGATAACCCTCATGGATGATCTTCCCGCATTCCTGAGGATCATATCCGTGTGGTCCCGTACAGCATTGTAGTAGGATGTTATGCTACCAACCTTATCCCAGTCAACGGTCACGAAATCTTCATTCTCGATAATGGATTCGATCTCTTCCTGCTGCTTTGAGTCAAAGGCCATTCCGTCCGGGTTCCATAATTTTATTCCCACATATTCTGCGGGATTGTGAGATGCGGTTATCATGACACCGCAATCGTAATCTCTTGTTGCGTATGCAAGTGTGGGTGTTGTCACAAGGCCAACACGTATCACGTCACAGCCGGAGGAAACAAGTCCCGAGATTACCGCATGTTCTATCATCTCGCCTGCAATCCTGGGGTCCCTGCCGATTACCGCTGTCTTCTTCGACCTTCCAAGTGCCAGACCTACCTTCAGGGCAAGGTCCACAGTGATATCCTTGTTTGCCAATCCTCGTATGCCTGATGAACCGAATAATTTCATTTGATGCCTCTTCTTATTTATTTGCAAGTAATGAAGTTCACTCAACCGTTACGCTCTTTGCGAGGTTCCTGGGTTTATCGATGGAACAGTCCTTCGCAAGTGCCGTATAATACGCAAGCAGCTGCAGCGCCACAGAAGAGAGAACAGGTGACGTCATCTCATGTGACGGTGGTATCCTTATCACCACATCAACATACTTCTCTATCTCCGTGTCATCCTCATTTGCCACTGCTATCACTGTTGCATTGCGGGCCTTTACTTCCTTGATGTTGCTGAGTATCTTGTCATAGGTGTGGCCCATGGTTGCAATGGCCACCACCGGTGTCTCTTCCGTTAAAAGTGCGAGCGGGCCGTGCTTAAGTTCTCCTGCTGCGTATCCTTCGGCATGTATATATGAGATCTCCTTGAGCTTCAGTGCTCCTTCAAGAGCTATTGGGAAATTGAGGTAACGTCCGATAAAGAAATAGTCCCTCTTGTCAGCAAACTGCTCTGCGCATTCCTTTATCCTCTCTTTTCGGTTCAGGATCTTCTGTATCTGGCCGGGAAGACGTTTGATGTTGACTATAAGGTTCTTCGCATCCTCGGCAGAGAGCACTCCCCTCACCCTTCCCATATAAATGGCAAGCATGTAAAGAGTGATAAGCTGTGCAGTGAACGTCTTTGTTGCGGCGACCCCTATCTCGGGACCTGCACGGGTATAGACCACGCTGTCCGATTCCCTGGTAATTGTGCTACCAACGACATTGGTGATGGCAATGTTTCTGCATCCATAGGATTTCGAGCTCCTCACAGCTGCAAGTGTGTCGGCTGTTTCTCCTGATTGTGTGATGGCGATAGTAAGTTCCTCTCCGCACAGTACTGGGTTGCCGTACCTGAATTCCGAGGCTGTTTCGATGTCTGTATGGATGCCTGTGAGTTTCTCAAAAAGGTATTTTCCCAATATACCTGCATTCCATGATGTCCCGCAGGCAATTATCGTTGCCCTGCGCAGGTGCTTGATCTGTTCCGGGGTAAGGTATAGTTCATCCATCTTGACTGTGCCTTCGAGTTCCAGTAACTTCCCTGCAAAGGTATTCTGGATGGACGTGGGCTGCTCGTGTATCTCCTTTAACATGAAATGCTCATATCCTGCCTTCTCGGCAGCTTCAAGGTCCCACTCGATTGTATGTATCTCCTTAGACAGAAGGTTGCCTTTAACATCGAAAATCTCCAGACAGTCCGGGCGAACGGACCCGATCTCATGGTCGTCCACATAGATCACGTCTTTGGTATATTTCAGGAAGGCTGTAACATCAGAAGCTGCGTAGTATCCATTTTCACTGATCCCGAGCACAAGTGGACTATCCTTCCGGGCAAAGACAAGACAGCCCGGTTCGTCGGTGCATAACGTTGCAATGGCATAGGAGCCTTCAAGCTCTCTGATAGTCTCGCGCACTGCTGCCAGAAGGTCCAGCTTTTTTTCCCCGCTATACATCTTGTAGTTCAGCATATGTGCGATTACCTCGGTATCCGTGTCCGATTCAAAGACATATCCGAGTTCAATGAGCCTTTCCTTAAGCTGGAGATAATTCTCGATGATACCGTTATGCACAACCGATACACTGGATGACATATGTGGGTGGGCATTCCTCGTCTCCGGTCTACCGTGGGTTGCCCACCTCGTGTGACCTATTCCTACATTTGCAATGATCTCTCCGGGAAGAATGGCTTCAAGATCAGCAATCTTTCCAACGGTTTTGTAAGTTTCTAGTGATTCGTTAAGGACTGTGATTCCTGCAGAATCATACCCTCGATACTCAAGTCTTTTCAGTGACTCAATTAATATGGGTGCAGCCAATTCCTTGCCCACATACCCTACTATTCCACACATATCCCCTCACCTTAAATGACTATTGAATTAGTCGGAAGTACTTCCGAAATAACCTTGCCCGAATTGACACGGCAGTTGGGAGAGATCATCATCCCTGCCTTTACAAGCACATCGCTACCGATCTCCGTATCGTCGCCGATGATCGTTCCTAATTTATCGGTAGGATACAGGCCTCCTTCAACCTCTAACATCAGTTTTTCTTTTTCTTCAGTGATAAAATGAGATCCTATGGATGTGTTACTCCCGATTATAGAGTTCGAGATCGAAGAATGTGTGCTGATACGGACATCATTCATTAAAATACTGTTCTGTATGTTGGTAAAAGAGGCAACAGATACGTTATTTCCTATACTTGTAGAAGGGAGTATGACAGTATTGGGGCCGATATCGCAGTTATCCCCGATTATAACAGGGCCTACGACATAGCATCCCGAACGTATGGTCGTGTTATTGCCTATGGATACACTTCCTTTGATCACAGCACCTTCTTCCACTGTCCCACCTTTAATGTCAGTTTCAAAATCGCCGAGGACTATTGGGTTAGCCTTAAGGAGATCCCAGGAGAAAGCCGAATCCAGCCAGTTGGAGAAGGTATTTGTCATTGTGACATTCATTCCTTCGTCTATCATTATCTGGAGGGTGTCTGTTATAGCATATTCGCCGGATGTCGATAGTGGTGTTCTCTCTATCACATCGAATATCTGGGATTTGAAGATGTAGATACCCGTATTGATAAGATGGCTCACCATTGCCTGAGGTTTTTCTACTATCTTCTTGACACGCTGGCCTTCAGTAACAATGACGCCGTATCCGGTAACATCCTCTTTCTTGCACGCAAGGATAGTTGCATCGCCGTTTGCGCCTTTTATCAGGTCACTTATCGTTTCGGGCTCGATGATATTATCACCATTCACAACCAGGAATGCCTGATTGTCCGTGTCTATCGCTTTGCGGGCCTGGAGTATGGCGTGAGCCGTGCCGATCTGGGCTTTCTGCTCAACATATTGTATGTTCACTCCAAAATCGATCCCATCCTCGAAATAGTCCATGATACGCTCCTTCTTGTATCCGACTATCAGGATTATGTCTTTGACATCGTTTTTGGCAAGAGCGTTTATGACATGTTCCAGAATTGGTTTATTTGCCACAGGCAGCATTACCTTTGACCTTGTGAGTGTTAGCGGCCGGCACCTTCTCCCTTCTCCGGCTGCAAGAACGATAGCTTTCATGGAATATACTATGTTCTTTATAACAATTTATACCTTGCCTTGTGAAGCGGGTATAATCACGCTATTAAAATAGAGTTCTAATCCACTATCATATACAAATTAAAAAAAGAAGGGCTTTGACCTGATGGTCAGGCCCATGTAGATTCCCTGGGAACCTTGATTATCTTGTGAGAAGCATTTCTGCTGTCTCTGGCTTATATTTCCAGTCTGCAGGGAGTACCTTTGTGGACTGGTAGTACTTAACAAGCCTTCTGATCTTGGATTCGGTGTTCTGGAGGGAACGTTTGTTGTGGACGTCCTTGTGGTTGTCCTTTATGTGCTTTCTGATCCCGATAGCTTTTACGATGAGGTTATAAAGGTCTTCAGGTAAAGCCGGTGTTTCATCTTTCTCTTTCAGGATACCGGTGATCTTCTTACCAGTTGCGATTTTAACATCAGGTACACCATATTTGTCCCTGAGTGTCATTCCGATCTCGCTGGTGCTTATGCCCTGTTTCCACAGTTCTATAACGACATTTGTTACTTCCTCTTCATTCATAGTGGACCATGCAGGTGGTTCAGTACGAAGTGGTCTTGTAGATCCGGCTTGTCCCTTCTTCCGGGTGTGCATTTTTGCCATGCAATTCCTCCTGATAATTATGATATTTGATATAATGTAATTAGTTTGTAGTTGACCGTATTCTTCCAGGCTGTTTGAACGAACAGGAGAAGCCTTGATCGTACGGCAGTCAGTTCTATGATTGGCGAAGTGTTCTTTACAAAAAGCATTATCAAATATATATGTTGTGATTGAAGGGAGTGGTCAGGTCGGAATTCCCAAAAGATTCCTTATTGCCACAGGAAAAGGATTATATCCGCTCCTCCCTGATTTATCCGTCCATAAATTGATTTCATCTGTTCTTCATGCAGCTCTATCCTTGTATTATCGTCTGTTGCATTCATAATGTTTGAGACAGTATTGTCTATCTCTTCGGACATATCCTCTTTCAGGTATGCGGATATTATCTCCTGATTCGAATCAATTATGCTGCTATTAATGTCATCTATCAGGCTGATCGACAGACTTTCATCTTCAATGGGGACTGTGGTGTTCAGATCAAAGACTTCGTTCGCTGTGTAGTTGATGCTGTGCAAGGCTATCATGAGCTCAGGGTCGGAAATGTCCATGCTATCAGGACTTGATATAAGGGATAATTGTTCACTGTTTAGGCTGATGTCCGTAGTGCTTAGACTTTCCAGATATTCGGCAGGAAATATGATGGTCGTTATTGCCTCTGCTGCTCCCAGAGAGGCAATTTCGATGCTCTGATCATATCCGTCATGCAGTTCTCTGGATGGGTCGGCTGAACTGGCAGCAGCCAGAAGGGCAGAGCTGTTCATGGAATCAAAGAACTCTTCCCTTGAAGGCGAATAGCTCAGGGGCAATGAGACTTTAGCACGCTGTCGGAACGAGTTAACAGGTGGGCTATCTCCAATCCCTATCTCACTTCCTATGCTGTATCCGCTGACCAGGTGCCAGTGTGCTTCGAATCTGTATTTGTAACGTTCACCTATCATTGCGTCAAGAAATTCCTTTATCGAATCCTCTGTGCTCACAGGATGGGTCTTCGCCATGGGATTGAGGTATACGGTACTACCGTTCTTCTCAAGTGTTATTCCAAGGACAAGGTCCTCAGCTATAATGTCTGCAAAGGTCCGGTGTTTCTGCTCTCTTCCATAGAGGGTCTCTTCCGCATTCTCTAACATGGAACCTTCCGGAAGGGTCACATTCAAGCCTGCGATCTCTGCAGGCTTGAACGTGTATTCGAACTCATCTGTCCTGGTGCTCAGTATGGAACCAAGAAGATGTGTATCCATTTCTTGTGCGGAAACATATCCTGCCGATCTGTACTGTTCCTCCGCCATGAGTGTTGGCATAAGGATAACCGCTGATATGGAGATCAGTATTAGGAAAAAGATGGAATCAAGGGTTGTTGAAAATGCTTTTTCATCTTGAATGGACTTCATTTCAATTTTCCTCCTCGGTTCATATCCAGCTGTTCTTCCACATCCTTACAGTAAGGGTGCCGGGAACACAATTGGCACTAGTACCAAGTTCGATAACAACAGGTATAGATGCTGCAATAATATCCCTCTGTGTGCTTCCACCACCAGTGCGTTCAATTATCCACTGATAGCTACCGTCATTGGTTGTAACCTCAACATAAAAATCAACGTTCCCGGAAAATCTGTGGAAGAACATTTCGTGCATTTCCGGGTCGTTGACCGGAACACTGATCCTGTCCAAGGCTTCTGCGGAAATAAGGTCTGTTCGGCTTCCCTGTATGCCGGGGTATTCTGCTATGTCCTTTGCGATCATGGAAGCCTGCCTGTAGTTCTCCAGGGCGAATGAATTGTCATCAAAGGTAAGATATGTTTGTGAAACAATGGCAGCGAACACGACAAATCCGATAACGACCAGAGCCGTTGAGATTATGTCGTTGTGCGGTTCCATGAAGGCATCATCGTTATTGATAAACAAGCACATACTCAAGTTCTTTGACCTCAGTTCCATTTTGGATATATATTAATGTTTTAACAATGTGAACTTTTGTGCTTATATTTAAATTTTTTTCTTTTACTCCGAGGGATGTGAGGAGGTCAGTTACATTGAGATATGTAAAAGGTGGCATTATCGGATCATTTAATTCCCCGCGTGCTGAAAAACTATCAAGGAGTTCGTCGCGTATCTCACTATCATTATACGGGAGGGTCCTGTAGGAAAGCGGTTTTACGGAGCATATGGACTTATCATCTTCTTCATGTAATACACTTACATACTCTCCGGACACAGATGCGTTCAACTGGCTGCTGAAGCGCCCATCTCTCCTGTAAGGATCGAAAAAATAGCTGATATTTGCAGACGATGTTCCGTAGGGGCTTTGTCCTGTGGAGTCAATGGCAGACCTGAAGTCCTGTGCAATTGCATCCAGCTGTCTTTGCTTATCTGCCTGCTGAAGATCTGCAGTCAGATGGTACAGGGCAGCCAGTATGATAATACTTGCAAATATCAGGGCTGCCTTTGAGAGGATAAGGTCGATCCACGCCTTTGTGTCATTTGCAAAGTATCGAAAATCATTATCTGGAAGACCGTTGTGGAAATGTTTCTTTGCCTTCTCTCTAATTTTCATATAGCTTCACGAAAATTCTATTGTCAGTGGTCCTTTTAACACTTTCCAATGTTATCCTGTGACTGCCCGGGCCAAGGACCGCTGTACCGTTAAGAAATTCGTTGGAATATGAAGCTGTGGATTCTCCTATTAGCTGCCTGCCATCCATATTGATGTAATAGTCATGTGCATCTTCGGGCCATTCATCCTCCCGGCCGGGGACACTTCCAAGTACCAAGGTGACCTTTTCGGGAATATCAACGTCAAGCGTGACACGGCTTCCGGCACCATTGGCAGACATCATTCCGGCATTCGAGTCGATAAGCGCTACCACTGCTTCGGTGTCATGGACACTCTTCTTTTCCATTGTGGCGGAAAGAGCTGTCCAGGACAGAAATACAAGGACAAGAAGTATAATGGCTGCGGCTGTGAATCTCATTGGCAGGGCATCTGCAGCCCTGTCGTCAACGAAGAGATCAGCAGAGAAATTTTGCTTTTGCCGCTGTACCATTTTCCTGTCCTGCTTAGTTGCCTATTCTTTGTATCACTTCTTCGAGTGTAAGAAGTTCCTGCTCGCCGCTGTCCATGTTCTTTAAGGTGACCTTTCCAGCTTCTACCTCACTCTCGCCGATGATCACGGTATAGTGGGCACCGATGTGGTTTGCATAGGTAAGCTGCGCTTTGAAATTGCGCTTCATAATGTCGACATATACTGGCATGTGGGGGCGCAGTTGTGTGGCTGCTCTGACTGCTTCGAGTCTTGTGGAATCCTTGGCTATGATGACGACCGGTTTTTCATCATCCGGCTCGATCTCGCATATCTCCATGATCCTGTCGAAACCAAGTCCGAACCCTGTGGATGGTACGTCTCCTCCTCCGAATAGCTTGATGAGCTGGTAGGATCCGCCTCCACAGACTTGGTTCTGTGCACCGAGGCCCTCGGCATATATCTCGAAGACCATGCCTGTGTAGTAGTCAAGCCCCCTCGCGATGCCGAAGTCTATTATATACTCGACCCCGTATGCGTCCAGAAGGTCCAGTAGTTCCTGGTATTCGTCAAGTTCGGGGATATCTCCTATAAATTGTCGTGCTTTCTCGATGGCTCCGTTTCCTGTAAGTGATATGAGCTCCATCAGCTCGAGGCGCAGGTGTCCCGGTGCATCGATCTCTTCCAGATAGTCTACAAGACCGGTATCATCTTTCTTGTCCACAAGTCTCATTATCCTGCTCTGCTGCTCGGTCTCGAGCACGCTGAGAAGATTCCTGATGACTCCGAGGTGGTTGACGTGGAGGCTGCCTTTGATGCCTGCAGCCTTGAGCATTTCGCTTGCAAGGGCAATGACCTCTGCATCCGCATCAGATTTGTTGCTGCCTATCAGCTCGACACCGAACTGCCAGAACTCTCTGAAGCGCCCCTTCTGCGGGCGTTCATATCTGAAGCAGTTCTCAAAGTAAAAGAGCTTGAGAGGTCGCTGGCTTGCCTGCATCTCGTTGACGTACATCCTCATTACGGGAGCTGTGAGCTCCGGGCGCAGGGTCATTTCCCTGTCTCCCTTGTCCGTGAAGTTGTAGAGCTCTCCTACGATGCCTTCTCCCGATTTGAGTGTGAAGAGTTCAAGTGACTCGAAGGTTGGCGTGATTATCTCCGAGAACCCCCAGTTCCTGACGACTTTTCGTAATATGTTCTCTACGTTCCTTCTTCGCCTGGTATCTTCCGGAAGGAAATCCCTCGTACCTCTTGGTCTGCTTATTTTCATTATGGATCAACCTGATAGAACGGATTTTTGATAATTGTGCTACATTCTCAGTTTTGCTTGGATAGTATAAGGTAGCCTATTTTAGATTTTCGATTAGTTTTAGCTCTGGCCATATATTTGTGGCTGGTTTTTTGTCAGTTCAATATATTAAGACACCATAGTCCTGGTTATGAGTCTGGATTATTTTTTCATCCCTGTCAGAACAAAATCAAAATGTTTAAATATTTCCTTTTCATGAATCCTTCAAAACTTAACTAAGTATAACGGTATGGTCATGATGCCCGGAGCAGAAAAAGTAACAGGTTCGTTTTTTAAGGATACCAGAGCCTATGTTCCTTTTGCTGTGATCGGTGTTTTCATACTGTTATCTTCAGTCTTCGTTTCCTTTCATATGGCTAAAACGGATTATGACCTTGCAGAAACGATATACGAGACCGATGTAAGTGACATGGAAACTGTGGCAGCGGACATGGCTGTTGCGGACCTGTCACGATGCCTGAACTATGCCGGTATGGAAGCTTTGCAGTGGCAGGGAGAACACCCTGTCATCAAGTCAGAAGATGCGGCTTATGAGGAATGGGGAGAGGACGATTTCTCTGTGGAACCGGCTTCAAGGGATGTCGAACCGGGGAGCAACCTGAAAGTTGACGTTAAATTGCCTTCCAATGTCCTTGAAGCCATATACTGCGTGTTTGCGGACAAGCCAAGGACCTTGATCGTGAAAGGCCCTTCCGGGATCGAATACAAGAATATCTCCTATGATGAATCACATTCCTTCTGGAGCCGCTCTGAGTTCGAAGAGAAGATAACCATACCGGAGGCTGCGGAAGATGGCTATGCCTATCTGATATTCATTTACGGGGATGAGGTCAAGGCAACGAACTGGTTCCGCGTGGGCAGCAACCCCCTTAAGGATATTGCAGCCTCTAATTTCAACGAGTTCCTGGAGGATAATTATCAGGGGAATCTGCATACTTTCAACAACTATGCGATAAACGTGGAGCAGAACATATCCGCTTCCAGAATAAGGGTCGGGACCATCAACGGCACGTTGAAGCGTGAGATCGAACGTCAGGCCGGGGATGATACGGACTATATTCTCTATTATACCATGTCCATCGATGACCTGAACTATACGCTTGTCGACCTGAGCACCGGTGAAAGCTATAACCGCACCATGGATGTGTCGACGGTGATTACTTCCAGGGAGCCCCTGCTGGCGGAACTGACGTCTGAGTACGAGAGGGCCTTAAGCAGCGGAACGACCTCGGATATCGTACTCGGGGCCACCAATATCAGGACCTTCACCTACGGCCCATGGCAGCACTACCTGAACGGTCCCCTGAACATCGTCACAGGACCTTCTCTCACTTCCTCGGTGAATGCAGGTACGCTCTATACACAGAAACGTGTCTTCGATTCCGTAGACCCCTGGGCTCTGACATATACCACCTATTACAGTGGGAAAGTGCTCTACGACGACATCAAACAGGACACAAGTTCATATGAGGAGGATAAGGGAAGCAACCTGAGCACTACTTACGATGACTTGTCAAGTGACAGCACCTTCAACATGAGCGTCTCAGACGGGATCAACGAGTCCATGAAGGATGCGAACACTACTATGGAAGAAGTTGAGAACAATTCAAGGATCGTGGTTTCGGTTTCGAATTTCACCAATGAGGTGTATAGCAATTGGGTCTACAACGACGCCGACGTGTGGACAGATGATGATTATCCGGACCTGATACACGATGTGACCCATGATGTTTATAGTGGTACTATACAGGGTCAGGTATTCAGGGATGGTTTTAATACTGCAATTCCTTATGGCCTGCGTGTAGGTCCGACAAGTTATGATTCTGTCTCATATGAAAGAGGTGGATCGAAAGTCGGCAAGGACGTCAGATGGGTAGGCCACTACCCGATCAATATTTCCCACACATGTGCTTTGACGCCGGATTATGACTTTAGTGGTACTTTAGATGTAAATCACAAGGTCAATATTGATGCATCGTCTCACAAATGGTACTTCAGATCTGCCCAAGTGGAGCATGTGTCCACGGATATAGTCTGTGAAGGAGTGGATGTTACCTATGAGTATCTCGGAAACGATAATATAACAGATTCCAACAGGTCGGACGGTTATCTTTCTTATGAGAACCATACATTCGACTGGAAAGTCAAGTACAACGTCAAGTTCAAGATTATGACACGCTGGAATATCTATTATGTCTATCACTGGTCATACAAGACATACAGTGCCGGTGCTGACGGTACGGGACGCTGGAATCATTACTCAGGTGACTCTTCCGGTTCACTTGAAAATCACCCTCTTGAGAATGCTGCTTCAGTTTCTCACACTCTAACAGAAAGCGAGAATATAACGATTGTATATCATCAGTACCTCCCCTCAGGCGGCTATACAGGCATCGATTCCCATAATGCCGGAAGTGCAAATGACTACAAAACAACAACAGTCATTGTCGATGACGTTCCCAGAGAAGATAAGGACTGCAGTGACGCAGCCGACAAATATCGCGATGAATTCGTCGATATATACAGCATCGAAAAATATTATCTTTTATATCCCGATGGAAAGAACCTCTCAGCCGAAAAAGTCTACTGCGATATTCCCGACTGGCTCCACAGGAACATGACCATGGAAATGGAGAGCATGTTCGATGCCATCAATGAAGATAATCCCACAAGGGAAGTCTCCCTGCTCGGTGAGAACCTGGGCAGGAACCCGACCACGCTGATCAAGGAAGCATCACTCGACCTCGCCACAGAGATGGCAGGCGAAACAAAACGTAATTCATTCATCGATGAGTCCCAATATATGAACGGAAGCCAGTACGACACCAGCAGCGATGCCTGCCGTCTCATCGCAAAGAATGAAGCCTACGACCGCCTGCTAAGAGAGCTTGAGGAAAGGAACAAGAACGTCGAGGATTCATTTGAGGATTACATCGATAGTTCCTTCACCGAAGAACAGGGCTATTCCATTTTCGACCTAGTAAAGAGTGCGGTCTCCACTGATATCATCTTCAACAACCCTGCCATGGAGAAAGCATCCACTGCCCTTGCCAACGAAGTGGGCATCATCGAGACCATGGAAATAACCGGCGAGCCCCGGAGCAAGTACAACTGGACCGAGAACATGACACTTCTGGTGGACCAGTATCCTGATTATCTATATCATGATCCGGAGTTCGATATGCAGAGTCAGTATGAGTGGGTTGATGAATCAGGCAAGGAAGTATATCCTCTGGGCGTGCGTAATGTCTGTGTTTTCTCAACAGGAATTGGCGATGACATTGCAGCGATGCTTGAGAAAGCTTCATCGCCTCTGAAAGATGCTGTTTCCCAATCCATGAGCCAGAGTATTTCGGACATGAATGCGGAGGTCGATTCACTGATAGAGGATATCGGTTCAGAGAGTGCAGCACTGATAGCTAATGGCACATCCACGGACATGACCCTTATCGAAGAGAACCGCACAAGGCTAATGACCGAATATGGCACCAGCATCAGAGGACAGGTTCCTGATCTGGTTGCCAAAGAAGTCGCAGAAGATCCGGTTCTCAGTAAATGGATCGACAAATCGGAAGTCACCTCGATGACTGAAGCTTATCTTTACACTCTTTCTGACGAAGAGCTCGTTGATATGGTTGCAGACAACACCTTACAGGATGAGATACTCGTTCTGCTCAGTGAAAAGATCATAACTGATAATCCTACAGTAAATCCTGATGAAATGGACGCGGTGTTGTACCGCCTTGAAGCTGATATGAGGATAGGCGCAGCAAATGGGGTATGTGAGGCGGTCAAGATCAGTCAGGAAGTAATTGATGAGTGCTTCACGAACATAAACACCGAGCTGCAGAACAAGCTTGACGAATCAACTGAGAAGCTTTCTGGAGAATTAGCCGAGAAAATGGAAAAAAGGTTGCAGAAGTCTATGAAACTGGTTCCTTGCGGTCTTCCGGTGATTCCACCGCATTGGGTGTGTACGGTGAATGTGTGGGAGTACGATGTAAAAGGTACATATCAAGAGTTCGAGGTTATTGATAACGATAATGAATGCATGTTCAATCCTTATTTTGGACATGATGCACAAGTTTATGTTCGAAAACAAGATCGAGTTGTTCATCCTATAAAAAGAGATGAAGATGGAGGATTTATTTATTTAGGATACAACCAGAGAATTGTATTTAAATTTTCGGGATATGCTGCGACTATTGTAGGGCCAGGTCCAAAAGGTGTTGGTGATAAAGTAGGAGAAAGGGATGAAAAGTCTATTTTTTATGATAATTTCGAATCACAATTTTGAGGACGGAAAATGAATTATAAAACAGGTATTGTATGTGTTATATGTTTACTAGTGATGTTTTCAGTTCCTGCATCATCAGAAAGTTCCAATCTAAAAATTGATGTGTATTACAATGACCAATTGTATCCGGGGGCTTCGACCCCAAAACCACTTCTGAAAATTGGCGAACCATTCAAGCTGAGATTTGAAGTAACATGCTACAAAAAGAATGCTTTATCAGTTATGTTAACATCCATTGGGAATAGTGATTTTGATATAATCGAAGGCCCAACATCGCGTTTAGGAACAGCCATTGATGAAGTGGTAGAGTCAAATGAAACAAGGGTTTTTGAATGGACAGTGGCTCCGAATGAAGAATGGGCTGGGGGTAGCACACCTATTAATTTCTTCTATCAAATGATTGACTTAAAAAATGCCCGAACAATCACAAGTGGAGAATTCACCGCCGCCTACGTCACAATCTCTGAAGAATACTATGATGGTCCACAAACTGCAGAAGTCTCTGCCACAGACCCTTCATCCAACAAGAGCAGTTCTCCGACAACTCCTGCGTTCACTTTACTAGCTTCGATAGCAACTATATGCACTGTATATATTTTGAGGAAACGTTATGAGTGAATGATAAATTCATTCACTTTGAATGCTCAGGTCCAGTTCCCCTGAAAATCAAAACAATTAAATACCCCCTCCAATGTACTCAGTTATACATCATTGATTCACTTTTTTACAGAGGTATAATTATGGATCATACAAAAATATTACTCGATGAAAATGAAATGCCTAAGCAGTGGTATAACATCCTTGCAGACCTTCCGGTGGAGCCGCCACTCAATCCTGCAACCAATGAGCCCATGGACCCCAAGGACCTTGAGCCTATATTCGCAAAAGAGCTCATAAAGCAGGAGATAAGTTCTGAGAGATATATTGACATTCCTGAGGAGATAAGAGAGATATACGACCTCTGGAGGCCATCACCCCTGCACAGGGCTCACAGGCTCGAGAGGGTACTGGGAACACCTGCAAAGATCTACTACAAGAACGAAAGTGTCAGTCCTGCAGGAAGCCACAAGCCAAACACTGCCATTGCACAGGCATACTACAACATGAAGGAAGGTACCGAAAGGATCACGACCGAGACCGGTGCAGGTCAGTGGGGCAGTGCATTGTCACTTTGTTGTAACTATTTCGACATTGAATGTAAGGTATACATGGTAAGCTCAAGCTTCTACCAGAAACCATACCGCAAGTCACTTATCAACCTCTGGGGAGCAAAAGTAGTTCCGTCCCCAAGTCCGGATACGCAGTTCGGAAGAAAGATCCGTGAAATGTACCCTGACACAACGGGAAGTCTGGGTATAGCCATCAGTGAAGCCATCGAGGACGCAGCTCTCAATGACAACACCAAGTATGCACTTGGAAGTGTCCTTAACCACACAAGCCTGCACCAGACAGTGGTAGGTCTTGAGACCCAGGCACAGTTCAACAAGACAGAGGACTACCCTGACATCGTGATCGGATGTTGTGGCGGTGGAAGCAACCTTGCCGGTGTGAGCCTGCCATACATCAGGGACAACCTTGCAGGTAAGACCAATACAAGGTTCATAGCCGTTGAGCCCTCCGCATGTCCAACCCTCACCTCAGGAGAATTCAAGTATGACTTCGGTGACATGGCACAGATGACACCTCTGCTCAAGATGTACACACTCGGTTCGGAGTTCATACCACCAGCCATTCACGCAGGCGGTCTGAGATATCATGGAGCTTCTCCAATTGTAAGCAAACTCGTTGCAGACGGGATAATGGAAGCTACCTCCTACCACCAGATCGAGGTGTTCGATGCAGCAGTGACATTCGCACGCAGTGAAGGCATCGCTCCTGCTCCGGAGTCATCCCATGCTATCAAATGCGCCATCGATGAAGCACTCAAATGCAAGCAGACCGGTGAAGAGAAGACGATTCTGTTCAACCTCAGTGGGCACGGTCACTTTGACATGGGTTCCTATGACAAGTACTTCAGTGGTGAGCTGAGCAACGACTGATAACCGAACTTACAACTTAAAACCAACAGTGGCATGAAGTACATGCCACACATCCATTTTTACTTTCAACTTACGCTTTAAAAGAACTTGTCGCTGTACTTCTTATAGGATATGATGAATTCTGCGTGCGGCCAGATCAGCGGTATCGTAACATATGCAAGTCCGTCCTTCCATTTAGGATGAGTTCTGACATCATCGATCAGTTTGATCTTGCTATCCCTTAGAATCTTGGCATTTGTGTAGTCCTCAAGCCACAGTTCGAACCTTTCAATTGTAGAGATGTGCTCCGGGAGGGTATAGTTGTGTGCCATATCCACAACCCAGTCCAGGTACATCTCTGCCATTTCCTTGTCATCGGTTTCGATGTAATGGTTTGCAAGTTCGCATGTGAAGTGGCACCACGGACCGTAGCCGCCATTATTACGGCCCCAGTATTCCGGATACCGGTTAAGTCCGCCAATCTCGCTATCCCATAGGTGTTTATGTATCCTCTTTACTGTAGTTATTATCTTGACATCACTCTCTTTTATAAGTTCAAAGTAAGCCGGAGCATATTCAACGGCATCGATATCAAGTACCGTGGAAGCAAAAGGATCGTATCCTATGGGTTTACTGTTTTTATCCTTAACACGAATACATTTGATAAAAGAACGTCTCCTCGGGCTATAGAGCCGGATGAGTATGGATTCCTTGATTATGTCTGCCTGTTGTTCCCATTCGGAAACATCTTTGTTCAGCACTTTTCCCATCCTGACAGCGGCATATATCCCTGCACAGCATGCGCAATTGGCGTATATCTCAAAACCATGTTCATAGGCGGGGTACTCATGAATGCTATTGATCGTATGGATGAGGTCAACCTCTTCGTTCTTATTGAGGAGGATGAAACTGACGGCTTTCTCGATCGTTGCCCAGTGTTCCTCGATAAAAGCAGTATCAGCCATCTCTTTAAAGAACGAACCTCCTGTCGCCTCAAAATACTTGCCAAGGACGAAAAGTACAAGCCCGTTACCATCTATCTGAAGGTCCTTGTAACTGGCATCATTGCCATCGATGTCATATCTTTGAGAGAATTCTCCAAGGGGTTTTTGGGAATTGAGCACGAACTCAAGTCCTTTCCTGGCCTCATCCATCAATCCTGCATAAACGCAACCAAGGATTGCTATGGAATGGTCCCTTGGATAGATAAAAGGATAGCGCGTTCCAGGAGGACTTGCATAGAACCCACCCTTCTCATGCTGGTTGTTTTTAAGTATGCGGATGCTGTTCTCGTATAGCTTTTCTGCTTCTATCCTGTTCAAATAAATCACTCCTTATCAGGATATACTATCTTGTAGACATAGAATGATTTTTCAAGAAACTTTCTCACATCCTCTTTTGTCAATCCCGCCTTTTCGATTGCTTCCTCGTTGAATTGTATGAAACTGTTGGTCGGGGACTTTGAACCAAGATGATATAACTCTGCCCCTGCAAGTTCCGCTCTTTTCTTGCTGTAACTGTGTTGAAGTATCCCCAGCACGTGAGTCAGGGCAGGATAATCCCAGGGGTTATCGGAAGCATTTTTCAGCTCATACATTTTATTGACAACATCATCGAATTCAGAGGGCGATCCGTATATCTCGAGGAATTCGGTCATCTCGCTCCCAAAGGGACAGATCGGTAAATAATTCAGATTGTCTTCCCTTGCACCCTCAAAACCTGGTCCTTCAAGAGTTGCAAGCTCTTCTCCTATCTCCTGTAACCATCTTATGGTTTCCAGTGGTCCGTCCTTATCCACCATTTTGATCACCCCTACCAAAAATGCTTGTGGAAACATATTCTCCAGTCTTATCATGATTACCCCTTCTCCTTGGCTTTTGAGTCCAGCCAGTTTTCCATATTTATAAGTATGCTGTGACTTATAAACAATAGTAAAACCCTATTATATAGATAATATTCGTTTTTGCCAGTATAAACTTTACTTCAGACCCCATCCGGAAAAAAGATATTCACTGAATTTTTATTTAATAAAATATTTGATATTTTTATGCTACATATAATTATGTATATCCTGTCCGGATAAGTTATGACCAATGGGATACATATTGTTTGGGTTCCCCATACTCATAAAAGAACGCAGCTAAGGGAAAAAGCGTATCCGCTATGATTTCGGTCATTTTGATGAGGGAGTTCTTCCCTTCACCGGAAGGAAGCAACCTTCGATACTGGACCGGATTTGCGAATACATCGACATCAAAAGACATGAAATTATAAAACAAATATGGGAATAAGGTTTGTTTTCTCCGGTAGCTACCCGTCGAGTGAAATTATCTCCATGACTGCCATGTTCCACCCAACCGGCCCGATACCTTTGACTCTCATTATATCCTGATCTGTTATTTTCGGGTCATGTTCACCGTTCTGCTTCTGAACGAGAACCGGAACGTCCACGGCCCTGAGCATAGGCAGGTCATTCAGGCTATCCCCAAGTCCTATTGTTCTGATAGATCCGTATTCTTTTCTATAAAGTCCGGAAAGGATATTCACAGCTTTTCCCTTGTCATTGTCCCCCAGGATATGCCAGTACCTCCCACCCCTGGTATAGTTCAGCCCTTCATCCCGTATTTTTTGTTTAAGCCTGTTTGCGGTTTTTTCGTCTCCTTTTAATATGAAAGCTTCATCGTATTCCCGTATCTTTGCCAGTCTCGCTGATTCAATATCAAGTCCGGTGTCTTCACTGACACCTTTATCATCCATATCTCCAAAGCCGATTATCTCCATATTCTCATTTGTTCGGATGTCTACAAGAACATGCCTGAGCGTATTGTAAGATGTTCCCAGCTCGATGATGTCGTAGTTACCTTCGGTCTTAGAGATGGGATATTCTACATCAAAATAATCCCTCGGGATAAATATCGCTCCGCCGTTCTCTGATATGAAAGGATGCGTAGATTCCAGCTCCCTGACATATACTTCAATTTCGGCGCGTGTCTTGCTCGTACAGAAAATAAGCGGGACGTCTCTTTCTTTCAGTTCCTCTATGGCCGGCTTTGCAGCTTCATAGGAGTAAGTATTATGGTCTATCAGAGTACCGTCAAGGTCGGTGAATACAATGTATCTCATTCTTTCCTCTCCTTCTGGGCAGATTCATCCTGTGCCTGTAGTCACAGGAATTATCGTTATTCACATCAGTAGATGCTCGTGCAGGGGAATAACCCTGTCTTCCTCTGTCCTGTCCATTTTTCTGGTTACTGGGTACTTATTCGTCTGGCCGAATATAACCTTTTATTATACTTGGGAAATTTGTCAGGTGTCTTATTCACCTGACAGGCATACATATATCAAGGATATGATGTTTTTCGGGGTGTTCTTCAGGGGAATTCAAATATATCTCATAGCTTGCTCGGGACATATCAATTTCAAGGTTATTCTGTATCAGCCACTCAACGACTTTTTCCCATGCAGGGCCATATTCTTCAGGTCCTGTCAGTTCTGCACGCATCACTACGTACTTTCCTCCGGGAAGCTTTTTCTTTTGTATCTCCCCTTCAACTTCAATGTCATCTTCAATGGTCATGCATACATCCAGCTTAAGTTCTTCCGGAGGTGTAACGCCCGGATCATCATAATAGGCAGACATCAAAAGAGTATCCGGCCCCATCAGATGTTTCGGTCCAGCCCAGTTGAAAAGTTTGCCAAATAAGTCTTCGAATACCTTGGCATTTCCCAGATAATTGCCGACAAATGAAACATATGCTACATTCCTTTCTTCTATTTCCGTTATCTCTGGTTTGTTTATAATTTCCAAACTTGTCACCAACCTTTAATTTCAAACTTTCTCTGTAATTCGTACTATAAATGCGCATTGTGAGTTAAGTGAAAGTAATTTATTGGCACCGCCTCAAAAAGATTGAATCAAATCTTTGATATTCACCCAAGCTTTATTAGACATTTTAACCTTCTATCTGGATATTATGGAAATAAGATCCCTTGACGTCCCGGAAGAAATTCTGAAATTCTACATCAATTCCGGAATTGAGAAACTATACCCTCCTCAGGCAGAAGCCATCGATAAAGGATTGCTTGAAGGCAAGAATATCCTCGCTGCCATACCCACGGCATCGGGTAAGACTCTGCTTGCAGAGCTTGCCATGCTCAAGTCCATCTCAAAGGGTGGTAAGGCATTGTACATAGTGCCCCTGCGGGCCCTGGCATCAGAGAAGTTCGAGCGTTTCAGGGAATTCTCATCCATAAGCCTGAAAGATGGCGGTGTCAGGGTGGGGATATCCACCGGGGATTTTGAATCAAGGGACGAATGGCTGGGTTCCAATGATATTATCGTAGCAACCTCGGAAAAGACCGATTCCCTGCTGCGTAACGGGACATCCTGGATGGAGGAGATAACTACTATCGTTGTGGACGAAGTGCATCTGCTTGATTCTGCGAACAGGGGTCCGACCCTTGAAGTGACCCTTACCAAGCTCATGAAGCTCAATCCCGGCTGCCAGATTATCGCACTATCGGCAACCATCGGTAACGCCTATGAGGTCGCGGACTGGCTCCGGGCAGGACTTGTGCGCAGCGAGTGGAGGCCCACGGACCTCAGGGAAGGTGTCTATTATGGTGGAAATATCATTTTCAGGGGTTCCCAGAAACTGATCCCGGAAACTACTAAGGATGATGCTATCAACATAATCCTCGATACTCTCGAGGAAGGAGGGCAGTGCCTCGTGTTCGAGAGCAGTCGCAAGAACAGTGTTGGATTTGCCAGGCGTGCAGGTGCCAAGGTTTCAGAGTTACTTGATAAACCGACACGCAATGCACTTGACGGGATAGTAGAACAGGTACTTGAGACCGGTGAGACCGAGGCGTCGAAAGTACTGGCCCAGTGCATCAGGAACGGAACTGCTTTTCATCATGCAGGACTGAACTCTGCGCATCGCAAACTCGTAGAGGACGGTTTCCGCGCTAACAAGATAAAGGTCATATGCAGTACACCGACCCTTGCAGCAGGACTTAATCTCCCCGCAAGACGGGTAATTATCAGGAGCTATAAACGCTTCGATTCGAACTTTGGCATGCAGCCTATACCTGTCCTTGAATACAAGCAGATGGCAGGCAGGGCAGGCCGTCCTCACCTTGACCCGTATGGTGAGTCGGTGCTTGTAGCAAAATCATATGGCGAGATGGAACAGCTTTTTGATAATTACATCGATGCCGATGCCGAGGATATATGGTCAAAGCTTGGTGCCGAGAACGCTCTGAGGACCCATGTCCTGTCAACCATCGTGAACGGTTTTGCAACTACGCGTGACGGGCTTATGGAGTTCATCGAAGCTACCTTCTTCGCCCATCAGAACGATACCTGGGGCCTGATGGAGGTCGTGGATGACTGTCTTGATTTTCTAAAGGCCCATGCTATGCTCGAAGATGATGTCCAGCTTACGGCTACCACTCTTGGAAAACTCGTATCCATGCTTTACATCGATCCGCTTTCAGCAGCTATCATTATCGAAGGGCTGGATAAAGCAGAGAACATAACAGAACTTACGCTGATGCACCTCATCTGCAAGACTCCTGACATGCGGCAGCTTTACCTGAGATCGGGAGACTACGAACTTATCAATGATCTTGTGCTGGCGCACGCAGAGGAGTTCGTAGAAGTGCCAAATCAACTCAAGGATACGGATTATGAATGGTTCCTGGGTGAGGTAAAGACCGCCCTTCTTGTGCTGGACTGGATCAATGAGAGGTCCATGGATGACATAAGTAAGAGTTTCAATGTTGGTGAGGGGGATATTCATGCCTTTGCCGACCTTGCCGAATGGCTTATGCACTCCCTGTCGCGTCTTGCCCGTGTCCGGGAGCACTCTGCTGCGGACATGGCAGGTAATATCGAGAAGAGAATACACTACGGTGCACGTCCGGAGCTCATGGAACTTGTGGGAATACGCGGTATAGGCCGTGTACGCGCCCGCAGGCTTTACGACAGCGGTCTCAGGAGCATTGCAGATATCAGAAAGACCGATCATGTTGTTCTTGGTAATATCATAGGCGCGAAGACCGCGGAGAAACTGCTCAGGGAGATCGGCATGCATATAAACATCGGGTCCGGAACCACGGGAGAAGCGAATTCGAGGACAATGGACTCACTCCTCGGGAATGAGCAGAGTACGTTCAGCGATTTTGAAAAATGAGCTTTTTGAAAACAAGCTCGTTGTTTAATGAGCTTTTTGAAAATAAGCTCTTTGTTAAATAAGCTTTTGAAGATAAGCTCGTTGTTTAATGAGCTCTTTGAATAATCTATATATGATGAATCTGTATAGTCTGCAAAAGACGTTAAAAGCCAATCACTAAATGAATCACACTTAAGGGATTATCATGCTTTATAAAAGATTATCGGAACTAAGCGATGAAGAAAAGGAAAAACTGATCAACCGTGGCGGTGAGCTTGCGGATGTCGGGGAAACCGTAGCTACCATACTCAGGGATGTGAAAGAGAACGGTGATGAGGCCCTTCGTAGCTACACGAAAAAATTCGACAGAGCTGACATCACAGATATCGAGGTTTCACAGGAAGAGATAGATGAGGCCGTCAGCAGTATTGATGCATCCCTGATAAAGCATCTCGAGTTCGCTGCCGAAAATATCCGGAAGTTCCATCAGGCACAGATGCCGGAAAAGATGTGGTTCATGGAACTCTCCCCGGGAATTGAACTCGGGCAGAAGTTCACTCCCCTCGAAAGCGTGGGCGCATACGTGCCGGGTGGAAGGGCTTCCTATCCCTCGACTGCTCTTATGACAGTCATCCCTGCAAGGGTTGCCGGTGTGAAGCATGTGGTGATGTGCACTCCACCGGGTCCGGACGGTAAAGTGAACCCCCTGACCCTTGCGGCGGCCAGGGTTGCAGGTGCGGACCATGTTTATAAAGTAGGTGGCGTACAGGCTGTTGCCGCAATGGCATATGGTACTGAGAGCATGCGCTCCGTATCAAAGATAGTAGGTCCGGGAAATGTCTATGTCACCGCTGCAAAGATGCAGGTGCGCGACAAGGCTGAGATTGATTTCCCCGCAGGGCCAAGTGAGGTCCTTATCATTGCTGATGATTCTGCTGATGCTGTAATGGTGGCATCTGATATTATTGCCCAGGCAGAGCACGATCCCAGTGCTGTGTCTGTGCTTGTTACAACCTCAGAGAAACTTGCTGCACAGGTTCACCAGGAAGTGCTGGAGCAGGCTGGCAGGGCCGCAAGATCTGGGATCGTAAATACTTCCCTGAAAAATGCAGCGGTATTGGTTGCTGATTCCATGGACGAATGTATTGGTTTTTCTAATAATTTTGCGCCCGAGCACCTTGAGATCATGGTATCGGATCCCGATTCAGTCCTTGGTGATATAGATAACGCAGGGTCGATATTTGTAGGCAACTATGCGCCGGTTCCCGTGGGGGACTATGCATCCGGAACAAATCACGTTCTACCGACAGCAGGTTACGCAAAGATATACTCCGGGCTCAATATTCTCCACTTCCTGAAGTGCTCAAGTATACAGAAGATCAGCAAAGACGGTCTTCAGACCCTGAAAGATTCAGTTATTTCTATAGCCGAGGAAGAAGGCCTCATGGCACATGCAGAGTCAATAAGAACTAGGTTCAGGAACTAACAATCTTTTTTTTTGCCCTCTAAATCGATAATTATTTAATAGGTAAGCACATACACTAATTTAGTAAGTTCTCCATTTGGAGAACTGATGTGAGGGAGTTTCATGAAGATTAGAGTTGTAAGTTCGCGAGAGGAAATACCTAATCTAAATCCAAATGAGAAGGTAATCCATCTTGCATTCAGACCATCAAACAAAGATATTTTTTCCCTGGTACAGACATGCCCGAAAGTTGAGGTCATACAGATACCAAGCTCTTACCGTCGTACGGTGTCCAAGTCAATAGAAATGTTCTTGGAAATGCAGAATATCAAACTCATCGAAGGGGATGTATGGGGTCACAGAAAAGATATCAACGAGTACTACAGCGTATCTCCGGCGCTCCTTGATAAGATCAAAGAGCTCAAGTCCGAAGGTATGTCTGATGAAGATATTGTGAACAAACTGGAACGCGAGGGCAAACTGAACCGGGACATGCTCTTTTACATATTGGGCAAGAAATGATCTGTTCTGGTATGGTAACTAAGCGTAATTACTTGACCATCAGGAATGTACGTGCAAATCTGTGATTCTATGTTCATTGCAGTCAAATCTTTAAAAGCGGTCGGTAAAGCAGGGATGGGGATATAAAGAAGTTTCACAATACATTTTCAGAAACACTCTTTTCACCTTTTTCACAGTATATTTGATATTTATGTTTGTTTTCGTTGATTCTGGCTACCTGAATAGTTGGAACTGTATATTTTCTGTTTTTGAAGCAATTTTTAATTGTAAAGGACCAATGACTTTAGAGTAGTGTATTTTCGACATGCAATTTTAAACACAGGGAACCTATGACAAATGAGCTTTATATCTTGTAAGGAGTGAGCAGGCAATTTATGGGATTGGCAATTACATTTTCACCTGATATATATGATATTATCCTGTTCTACCTTGGTTTCGTCATTTTAGTTGCAATGCTGTTCCCAAGGTTTTTGTCACGTTACATTATCACCGCACCGATCGCATATCTGTTAATTTCGGTTGTTGTATTCTCATTCTTTCCAGACAGTCCTCTACCTCATCCAGAAGATTCTCCTGATCTTGGAAAAAGGCTCACGGAGATAGGAGTGATCATCTCACTCACTGCCGCGGGACTTAAGCTCACACGTCCTTTCGCCTGGCAAAGCTGGCGTTATGCTGCGCGACTGCTTATCATAACTATGCCACTGACCATTGCATCGATAGCTTTTTTTGGATGGAGGTTCTTGGGGTTTGCACCGGCTACTGCCATGCTTCTGGGAGTCGTGATCGCTCCCACGGATCCGGTACTGGCTTCTGATATACAGACATCGCCTCCGCACGAGGAAGATACCTCTAACGCCAGACTGGCATTGACCACCGAGGCAGGACTGAACGATGGTCTTGCTTTCCCTTTTACCAACATGGCTATTGCCATGGCCCTGATAGGCAATGACCCTTCTTTATGGTTTGCCGACTGGTTACTTATTGACCTCTTCTACAAGGTTGCCATGGCGACCTTCGTAGGACTGGTCATCGGTTGGATGCTTGCAAAGATTATCTTCAGCTTCCCAAAACCTGAATCCCACAGTTCGGCAATATCTGTGGGATTGTTAACACTCAGCCTTACTCTTTTGCCCTACGGTCTGGCAGAACTGCTTAACTCATATGGTTTCATCACTGTCTTTGTGGCAGCTTGTGCCTTCAGATATCAGGAAACGACGCATGAATACCTGAGCATCCTGCACGATTTCTCGGAGGAGATCGAAAGAACCTTGGTTGTCATACTTTTTACTATGCTGGGAATCTACATCAGTCATGGGTTTCCTGGGGATTTTCAGTGGTATATGGTACCAGCTGCTCTTTTTGTCTTGATTATCATAAGGCCCCTGGCAGGACTCATCGGTCTGGCCGGTACGAATCTCAAAAGGTCCAGAAAATACATCATATCCTTCTATGGTATCCGCGGCATAGGCTCCATATACTACGTGCTCTACGCACTTGACCACGCAGGATTCGAAAAGAGCAGGGAAGCTCTTGCCCTGGTCACAACCGTGATCGTCATCTCAGTATTCATACATGGGCTTTCAGCAAGACCTGTTATGAACCGGTGGGCTCCGGAATAGGATCACTAAAGAACAAATGGTCCTGTCTAAGCTGATTTGATTTCATTCAGGTCAGCATTAACCGCGTCCCTTAACTGTTCCCGCAGGTCCGGTATTGCAGACAATGCTCGTTCCCAGTCCGGGAGAAGGGCACCGGAGGGGTCTTTTAAGTATTGGGCTCCTGCTTCCATAAGTATTTCGGCAAAAAGATCGACATACTTCTCTTCCAGATGTCTGCTGTAATGCAGGCCGTTGCAAATGGCATCTGCATGGTATTGTCTTATCAGGTCCTGTGCGGATCGTCTGTATTTCACCTGTATCCCCCTGAGGAATGTCTCCGAGACCGTTGTACTGGTGGTTTCGTTCACGATGCGCAGAAAAGTGATCAAAATGTCATTCACCATCTTCCCCAGTCCCTCAGAAGGGCTGCTTCCCATCTCCTTGTGCTTGTGGTCATAGAAACCCAGGTCTGTCTGGCATATCTTTTTCAGGGTCGTGTTCCGGTATATCTCCGCAAGCAAGCCAACCTCAAGTCCCCAGTCCGAAGGTACTCGGATGTTAAGTGCAAGATCCCTTGTAAATGCGAATTCTCCTGAAAGCGTATATCTGAAGGCCTGCAGGTATTCCAGTACGTCCGATTCGTACTGGACGTCCTTTACAAGTGTATCAAGGAGGGGACGCACGAAAAGGCGGTATACACGTCCATGCATTGTCTTTTCGTCAAGTTTGATCCTGGCATAGTATCCTTTGTTGAAATAGAAATTAAGCTGGGGATTCATTATCGGATAGAGCATTTTTGCGGGAAAGTCCTTGTTATAGGTTACAATGTCAGCATCATGAAGCACTATTGCATAAGCATAAAGGCTTGCTATCCCCACTGCTATCCAGGCATCTTTCCCTTTACCACTGAAACCGGTGATATCGAGCTCGTTCTCTTTCATCTCGCTGATGATCGTAGAGATACGTGGTCCGTTACACCACACGATCATGTGGTCCAGATCAAGTTGTGTAAAAAAGTCCACAGTTGTCTTATACTGGCCGACATCATCTGCAGCAAGTGCGATGACGACTTTTTTGATGTATGTACATTTGTTCAGTTCATTTACTATATGGGTCAGAGGCGGATTCTCTATTTCTGCGTATAGCATTGGTATTACCACAACGGCAGGTCTGATAAAAGACAGGTCATGCAGGTGCTGTGATATCCTTTCGGTATCGCTATAGAAATTATGTATTGTCGTGATCTTTTCCTGGTAAAAGTCCATTATTCCCCCACCCGATATCTTTTAGATATGACTTTGTGTGAGCCACTGTTATTAATACTGTTGTCAAACAACATAAAAGATACCTTTGTATCGGTCCGTGACCGGAACAATGCATATATAAATTGACATTGGTTTGTCTTATTGTGAATATATACAATTTACAAGTCCTGCACTATTTACTAATTATTCGAGCAGTATTTGTTGGAAGGAATTAAGATAAATTCTATTACGCTAAATCAAGAATCTTTGTATTACAGTTCTGGATAAAACTTCCAGATATTCCTCCATTTTTTGTGATGCAAAGGTACATATACCATGGCACCTTTTAGATATCTCCGCGCATCCGTGTGCGGAAACGACTTCGAAAAAGGTTCGATCAGGACCTCC
>JAWSUM010000011.1:0-40744 GCA_033549165.1 Methanolobus sp. | reverse complement strand
GTTTCAACCGGCAGGTCCTCTATATCCCCCTGCCTGAACTCCACATTCCCATACCCGTATTCCTTGGCATTTTTTCTGGCCCTTGCGATCATGTCCCCGGTCATGTCCACGCCGATTACCTTCCCCGTGTCACCTACCTTTTTTGCGGCCAGGAAGCTGTCGAATCCGGCACCTGACCCCAGATCAAGAACAATGTCTCCTTCTTTTATCTCACCAAGTGCCGTTGGGTTTCCGCATCCAAGCCCCAGGTTCGCTTCAGAGAAGGATTGTGATTCTTCTGGTGAATATCCTATAGAGCTTGCTACCTGTTCACTTGTAAGGTTTCCACAGCATCCGCATCCCTGCACAACCCCCAATGCGATCTTGCCGTAGTTCTTCTTCACGACTTCCTTCTTCTTATCCGCATCCATTACGCTTCCCGGACAACATGAGTCAACTTTTTCGACCCCGCATTTACCAAGTGTCTCTTTCATCTTATCATCCTTTATACTGTAAATTACGTATCTGCCTTCTTTCTCATATAGAAGTATCCCGGCCTCGACAAGTACCTTCAGGTGCCGGGATATGGTAGTCTGGTCCTTTCCGGCGATCGCTGAAAAATCACAGGCACAGTGATCATGCTTCAAAAGACAACCTACAATTGTTAGCCTGGTCCGGTCCCCCAAGGCTTTGAAGAACCTGGCTTTGTCATCGGTCATTATGTATGTATATTTGTGCATATGTACATATATTTATCGCAGCAGTATCATTCTCAGATGAGAGCAGGACACGAAAAATTGGAAAACAAAGAACAACACGACCACCCGCCGAAGGCGGCACATTCCCTCGCTGCTGTACTGCAGACTGTTGCATCCAGTAGAGAGGTGGAAGATCACATTTGTTCATCTTTTCGGCGCGTGCCGGCTTCTCCGGGACAATTTTAGTAATTGAAAATTGCCGATTCGAAAGTTACAATTACAGGACTCCTACAAAGCCAAACGTTCAGGTTCTGTCACTTATACTCAGCCAAATATATGTCCTTCAAGTACGGTTGCGGCTTTTCCTGAAAGCAGCACCCTGTCGCCTCTGACCTGCACCTTCAAGGACCCACCCCTTACAGATGCCTGGTATGCAAAAAACGTATCCCTCCCGAGCCTCTTCATCCAGTAGGGACCAAGACAGCAGTGAGCAGAGCCGGTAACGGGGTCTTCTGGTATACCTATCGCAGGAGCAAAGAGCCGCGATACAAAATCAAATTCCTCCGATCCGGACAGGGATGTTACAATCACTCCCCTTTCTGTGACCTTTGCAAGCATGGAGAGATCAGGTTCAATGGACCTTAATTCGGTTTCAGATCCGATCTCGATTATGTAGTCAAAAACGTTCCTGCCAACGTATTTTGCTTCAATTCCCAGTGCCTCGATAAGTCCTTCCGGTGCATCGGCCTCTTCTTCAACGAGTAACGGGAAATCAAGCTCTATCCAGCCATCCTTCAGTACAGCTGTAAGCACTCCGCTTTTTGTAAAGAACCTGGCAGTCTCATCCTCTCTAAGATATTCTTTTTCCCACAACACATGGGCACTTGCAAGGGTGCCATGCCCGCACAGATCCACTTCCACATCCGGCGAGAACCAGCGCAGGTTGTAGCCTTCTTTTTCAGGGTACAGGAAAGCAGTCTCGGACACGGCCATTTCCTTCGCCACATTCTGCATCCATTCTTCGTCTGCGGGGGAATCAAGGATACAGACGCCTGCCGGATTGCCGGTGAAGGGCTTGTCAGTGAAGGCATCAACCTGGTAGATCTTTGTCATGTTCTTATCTACATCTTAGGAACTGATAATTATTCCTGTTTGTTCTTGTTCAACGGGCATTATTTTTGAAACATCTTCGACAACTAATCGCAAGTGCACTAATAACCGGCATGTTTCCCTGAGATACTGATAGTCTGACTGTAATATTACAAACACACTGTAATAATCACAGGATACCTGCATATTACATTACCTTTCCTATATTCACATGCAACAGGCGCATTGTAGTAGGTTTATGATATATAGTTTCACAATATGGTAATTTTATAGATTGTTTCCACATCACTTTCATTAGCAGAATTGCGGAACCAGGTCAAAAGGAATTTCCAATGGTCAAAAAGCAGGAGATTATTGAGAAAGCAAAAGAAACGATCATGAAGTTTGACGACAGGGCAGCAAAAGCGGTTGCAGAGGAAGCTCTTGCTGCGGGCATTGATCCCGAAGAACTTATTGATAAAGGTTTCACAGCGGCAATGACCGATGTAGGTGAGCGGTTTGCGGCAGGTGAGTTGTTTCTGCCTCATGTCATTGCGGCAGCGGATGCAATGCAGGCTGCCATCGGAATACTCACACCCGGTCTGGAAAGGACCGGTGCCGGGACCAAGTCAAGAGGTACGATCGTCATCGGTACCATTGAAGGCGATATTCATTCCATAGGGAAGGATATCGTAGCAACCATGCTCCGGATTGCAGGATACGATGTAGTGGATCTTGGCAGGGATGTGCCCATAAAGAGCTACGTGAAGATGGCAAAGAAAGTCAAAGCGGATGTCGTGGCCTCATCGGCACTTATGACCATTACGATGGTCAATCAGATACAGATAGAGGAGCAGCTCAGGGAAGCGGGCCTGCGTGCAAACCTTAAGACCATGGTCGGCGGCGCACCCGTGACTCAGGATTGGGCTGACAGGATCGGCGCCGATATTTATGCCGAGAACGCGGCAGATGCCGTGAAAAAGATAAACGCATTGTTCACATGAAAAACAAATCAAAAGGAGTGGGAACATGGTTCTGATAGAATCGACGGAATTGCTTGAAAGCTTGTCCTTACTACTGAAAATGTCACAGGAATTCAAGTTATATGAAACATCGAAAGCTTATGAGGATATTATCCGCCACATTGAAAATATGGAAAACGGGGCCCTCCTGGAAGGAGGATGTTTTGGGTATTCCCTACATGGAAGACGTGTAAATGTGCAGCGTACCGGCTGTTTGTGACAGAGATGGAAAAAAGACAGTATACTCAGATTTTCAGGATCATACCCGCCTCCACCGGACTCCCTCTTTCCCGTCCTCGATTATAATGCCCTTCTCCTTTAGCTCGTCCCGGATGGCATCGGCCAGTGCCCAGTCCCTGGCCTTGCGGGCTTCCTCGCGTTGTTGTATCATGGCCTCCACTTCTTCATCGGAAGGTCCTCCGGCTGCCTCCCGGACGGCCAGCTCCTTCCCGAATACCCCCAGTACTTCGTCTATCTCCGAGAAGAAGTCAAGAACATCCTTTAAAGCCATTTTGTCGGGACTGTTGTCTGATATGATAGCATTGACCCTGCGGGCGAACAGGAACAGGTTCGCAAGCGCTTCCCTTGTATTGAAGTCCTCATCCATGGAACTGATGAACAAATCCCTTGCCCGGTCCACTTCCTCGTAAAGGCCGAAGTCACCGCCTTTATCAGGTGCGTTCTCCAGGGCATACTTGATATTGGTGATCGTGTTTGCCATCCTCTCGTAGGCCCTGCCTGCCTCTTTAAGATGGAACTCGCTGAAATCGATGGTGTTGCGGTAGTGGGTGTTCAGTATGAAGAACCTGATGACCTCGGGCGGGAACTCTTCCAGTACTTGCTTGATGGTAAAGAAATTGCCCAGGGATTTTGACATCTTTTCCTGGTCGATGGTCAGAAAACCATTATGCAACCAGTACTTGCTGAACGGATGAATTCCGGTGTAACCCTCCGACTGCAGGATCTCGGCCTCGTGATGAGGGAATATGAGATCGGCACCTCCTCCGTGGATGTCCAGCTGTTGCGCACCGTGTTTCACTGACATCACAGAACACTCAATGTGCCAGCCAGGCCGCCCCCTTCCCCAGGGACTGTCCCATCCAGGCTCTTCCTCTGAGGAAGACTTCCAGAGCACGAAGTCCAGGCGATATCTTTTATCCCCTTCTATTTCCACACGGCTCCCCGAACCTTCAAGCAGGCCGTTGACAGTCTGACGACTGAGTATTCCTACACGGTCAAGCGATCTTGTCAGGTCGTAATAGACATTGCCTTCGGGTGTCGGGTAAGCAAGTCCCTTATCTATCAGAACTTTTATGGCCTCGATTATCTCAGGTATGTGTTCGGTGACCCGGGGTTGTACATCAGGCCTTTTTACGTTAAGTTCGTCCATATCCTCGATGAAGGAGAGGGTGAACCTTGAGGAGAGTTCAAAGGGGTCTTCTCCGCTTTCCCTTGCCCTGATTATGATCTTGTCATCAACATCGGTTATGTTTGAGACATATCTGACATCATATCCCCTGTAACCGAGATAACGCCTGATAACATCAAAAGAAATGTAGCTCCTGGCATGCCCCAGGTGACAATGGTCATATACGGTTGGGCCGCAGACATACATATTGACCTTTTTGCCGTTCAGGGGCATGAAATCCTCAATCTGCCGCGTTAAAGTATTGTAGACTCTGAGTACCATCGGAGATCTCCACGATCAATTCACATAAAACATTCGTAAAAACAATGCCGAGGGGAAGATTCGAACTCCCGGAAAACCGCTCTGCAGGCGGTCACATTAGCCACTCTGTCACCTCGGCAGCTCGCAAGGTCGAGTTTGTTGTGATTCAATGTTCACTGGCAGACTTATCTAGTTTTTGCTTGCGGCAATAAGGAAATGCTATTGTTTTTTCTTTCTTTTTTAGTTTTCGCTGCAAATGATCAGGTGCATACATAAGGAAATTTCAGAAAGGAGGATACTACAGTTGATAAATGAACAAGGACGACCGAAAATATTTTATTAGTTTGTCCTATAATAGCAGACATCTGAAATTTAATTGTACATGAGGTTGTTTTATGACGGTTATAATGAAAAATAAGGATAAGTGGAATGTAGCTGGAATCGTGTTGTTCCTCCTGGGAGTAACAGTTGGACTGATAGACTATTTTGTTAATTCTAATGATCATTCACTTGGATTGATCTTAATTTCAGTTGCAACATTGTTCGCATCCATAAGCATTTTGTCAAAACACAATTTGCCCGTATTGAAACTACTTGCAGGTATTTCCCTGACACTTGCATTGTTCTCACAGGCATATTTCATTGAAAGCCTGTTTAGTGCAGTCCTCGGTCTGGTGATGTTCTTCACATCCGCAGTTGAATACAAAAAAGACATATCAAGAACCGGGCAGTAGGACTTTTCACTGCCTCCGGACCTAGAGAGATGTGCTGGCAGCAGAATTTACTCTTTTGATATCGATCCATTGTAATCTTTAAGTTTTATTCATGGAAAAGGCAGTAAAAAGCCATAAATTGTGTTATAGTATTGCCAAACGTTTGGACAAAACTTTTTTCAAATAAAGGTCCATTATTAATAATGAACTATATACATCCCATGTATAGTCGGTGTAAAAAGATAGGGACTGATATGAGAGTTACATCCATAGAACAGGTTCTGCCCTGCATTGCAGACCCATGGAAACTAAGAATGATCGCCCAACTGGATGAAAGACCTGACCTTCCGTTACTTGCAAAGTATCTTGATGGTCGCTATTCAGAAAGCCTCGGTGTCGTAATGGTGAAAAGCGGATACCGCGAGATAACGTTTTACAGTAATGGAAAAGTAACTGTTCGCATGGTGGATAAACCTGAAGAAGGAGAAAGATTCATAAACAGCATTATTGCAATGGCTTACAATAAACTTCTGCTGGAAGAGGAATTCCAGTAAACTTTTTTTACCTGATCAGAGTAAGTTAGCTCGAACCAAGCACGCAAACTTTCTTAAAAAAGGGATATATTCCACAGCAGGATGCGTAATACTTATGTAATTTTAGAAAATATAATGTCATATATATTAAATATCTTATAATAAATAATGTAACTGTGATTGAACGCATGGTGAAAAAATATGCGTATATATGCTAAAATATGAGAAACTTGAACAATAATCCTGCACAGATCATTTAGGAATCAAAAAGTATGCCGATATCAACAAAAAAATCATTTTTGCATAGATCGGAGGCTGAATGAGTAACGAAGCACTGATCGGCATAGTTAACAATGCAGCTCTCCTTCTTGCCCTAGGATTACTTTACGATTCATTTTCTTACAAAATGAGCGATAATACTCATTTGAATAAGGTCATTACAGGATTGATTATAGGTATTATCGGCATCGCCCTGATGTTCAACTCCTGGGAACTAGCACCTGGGGTGATTTTTGACAGCAGGTCCATTCTGCTGAGCATCACCGGGCTCTTCTTTGGATTCATTCCGGTAATAATCGCTGCCCTGATGGGCTCCATATTCCGCATATATGTGGGAGGACCGGGAGTACTGACAGGTGTAGCTGTAATCATAACTACTGCGACCATTGGATTGCTTTGGAGAAAATACCGCCAAAAGCTTAAAGAGATTTTCGGAAGGATGGAACTCTATGTATTTGGCATTGTGGTCCATGCTTCCATGCTTTTGTTGATGTTAACCTTTCCCAGGGAGATCGCTATCGAAGTTTTAAGGAATATCACTATTCCGGTAATGTTGGTGTATCCTATAGGGACTGTCCTGCTGGGAAGTCTTCTTAACCAGCAGACTGCCCGCAAAGAATCACAGCATGCACTTGAAGAAAGTGAGGCCAGGATAAAGGACATATACGATAATGTACCGGTGGGAATCTTTCGTACCAGTTCCAGAGGAAAGACCCTCAGTGTAAATCAGGAGATGGCCAGGATCGTTGGATATGATTCCCCTGATGAGGCAATAAAGCACTTCACAGATCTCGGGGAACAACTCTATGTAGATCCTGAAAGACGGAAGTCATTCATTGAGCAACTGCAAAAAGAAGGATATGTCCAGAATTTTGAATACGAAGCTTATCGCAAAGACGGAAAACGCTCATGGCTGCTCATGAATGCAAAAATGAGTGAAAGAACAGACAATGACTTTGTGATCGACGGATTTACCGTGAATATCACCGAACGTAAGACGGCAGACTTCATGATACGTGAAAGTGAAGAAAGGTTCCGTGCCACCTTTGAGCAGGCTGCGGTCGGAATGTGCCAGGCTACCCTTGAAGGAAAACTTGTTCGTGTCAACAATCGTTTTTGCAATATAACCGGTTATTCGGTAGAAGAACTGATGCACATCGGTTTCAAGGACATTACATATCCTGAAGACCTGCCTGAGGAGATGTATTTTGTCGAGAAGATATTTGAAGGGAAATTAAAGAGTTACTCCATTGAGAAGAGATACCGCCACAAGAATGGAAACCTGATCTGGATATTTGTAACCGTATCTTTAGTCAATTCTCCTGAGGGCAAACCAAGTTATTTCATTGCTGTTGTCGAGGATATCAGTGACCGCAAGGATGCAGAAGAACAGATGCTGCGTGCGAGGTTAGCTGCCGAGGAGGCTAACCGCTACAAGAATGAATTACTGGCAAATGTCAATCATGAACTGAGAACTCCCCTGAGTTCTGTCATTGGTTTTTCAGATATTATCCTCTCGGACATGTCAGATAACCTGGACGAAAAACAGAAGAGATACCTGTCCCTCATAAACCAGAGCGGGAAATCACTGTTGAAGATCATAAGCAAAATGCTGGATATCTCCAGGATTGAATCGGGGGGTATGGACCTCCATTTCGAAAAATTTCACCTGGATTCAACAATTGAAGACGTAGTGCAGGAAACAAGATTAATGGCAGCCATGAAAAACATCACCGTTAACATTGATCCAAATGGCGATACTTATGAAATGACCGCGGATAAAGGCAAAATAAAGGCCATCATCTATAACCTCCTAGAGAATTCCCTGAAATTCACTCCCGCAAAAGGAGAAGTGACTATAAAAGCAAGGAAAAACGGAGATAATATGCAGGTGTCAATCACCGACAACGGTATCGGCATAGAAGAGAAAGACAAAGAAAGGATATTCGATCCTTTCGTACAGGTGGATGGCTCTTCTACCCGCAAGCAGGGAGGAACAGGACTCGGACTCATGATTGTCAGAGAATACGTATCCATGCATAACGGAGACATTCAGGTGGAGAGTGAATATGGTAAAGGCAGTGCATTCACTTTTACGATTCCCATACGCCCGGATATCTTGCAGGATCGGGAATCTTGCCAGCAAACTCAAACTTGATCATTCGAAGAAATCTTCACTCCAGTCCACAAAACCGGGCCTGTATCGTTGTTCCTGTTCTTTTCCCCCATTCCTGAGAATACTTTCCACTATCTCCTCCACATTCGCAACGGTCTCTTCAACCGACCTGTCGGTTGTGTCGATCTCAAAGACCCTGTCGCACCATTCCACAGATTCCACAAGGATAACATCCAGTGCTTCTGCATCCAGATTCTCCTCTATCTTTTCCGCAGAATAGCCCCTCTTTGCGAGTCTTTCCCGGAGTACGTCGGGTTTTGTCCTCAGAACTATGACCGTATCAGCGATATAGTGGGATAGGTGACTGTCTAGCAAAGTTGCCGGATACATATTGTTTATCAGTCCCATGACCCTTTTTTCCACAAGGTCCATGTCGGCAACTACACAATCCCTCTCACGATCGACTTCTGAGTAAAGCCCCTCTTCCCTGATGAGCTCATTAAGGTGGATAACCTGGTATTGCCGTTTTCTTTCCAGCAAAGCTGTCACGGCGGTCTTTCCTGTACCGGGAGTCCCGGTGATTCCCACAAGCATAACCCTCTAAAGGACTGCAAAGGCTTAATCCTTATGCCTGCCTGCTATTTTCAGGAAGTTCTCGATGATCTTCATGCCTTCCCCGGTAAGTATCGATTCCGGATGGAACTGGACACCGTAGATAGGATATTTCCCATGTTCCACTGCCATGATGATGTCATCTTGCGTCCTTGCAGTCACCTTCAGGCCATCTGCAAGCTCCTTTACCGCAAGAGAGTGATACCTTCCTCCCCTGAATATATTTGAAATTCCATCAAAGAGTGGCGATCCATCATGACTTATGTCGGATGTCTTTCCGTGTACTGGCCCACTCTTTGCATGACCGATGCTGCCACCAAAAGCCGTGTTGATGGCCTGGTGCCCGAGGCATACTCCAAGCACCGGGATATCAGGTCCTAATTCCCTGATGACATCCAGACATGTGCCGATATCCCCTACCTTGTGGGGAGTACCGGGTCCTGGTGAGACGATGATGGCATCCGGGCCAATATCCCTTACCTCCTCAAGGGAAATGGTATTCGGGACTACCACAGTGTCAGGTTCGAATATGGAAACATAGTCCACAAGGTTCCATACAAAGGAATCCTTGTTGTTGATGAACAGTACCCTCATTATTTTCCTCCGACTGCTTTTATCATTGCAGCCATTTTCCTTTCGGTCTCCTCGAACTCATATGTCGGATCGGAATCCGCAACGATTCCCGCACCCGCCTGTACGTATGCTGTGTTGTGTTTAATCAGAACAGTTCTGATGACTATTGCAAAATCAGCATCCCCGTTCCAGGAATAGTAACCAACGCCTCCGCCATATATTCCCCTGGACTCAGGCTCAAGATTGTCTATGATCTCCATTGCCCGTATCTTTGGAGCACCTGAAAGCGTACCTGCCGGGAAGATCGCCCTTGTGGCATCGAACTGATCGCACTCCTTCCGCATCTCTCCGCTGACGGTACTCTCGATATGCTGCACGTGGGAATACTTGATCACACTCATCAGGTCATCGACCTTGACGGTCCCGCCTTTTGCAACCATCCTTACGTCATTGCGCCCGAGGTCAACGAGCATGACGTGCTCTGCACACTCTTTCTCATCGTTGAGCATTTTCGCTGCAAGCTCTTTGTCCTCTTCATCATCCTTGCCGCGAGGGCAGGTACCTGCTATGGGGTTGGTTATAACCCTCCTGTCATAGACAGTCATCAGTGTCTCAGGACTGGCTCCAACGATGCCCATATCCTTGAAATTAAAAATGTACATATAAGGGCTCGGGTTGATGTTCCTGAGCCTTATGTAGAGCTGCAGGGGTGTCTGGCTCATCTTCACAGTATATCTTCTTGATATGACAACCTGGAAAATGTCACCGTCGATGATATGCTGTTTTGCAGCCAGGACCGCCTTTTCAAAGGTTTCCTGGTCCGTATTGGGAACAGGCTTTTCATACTTCACATTTCCAAGTATGCTGTCACTGATACCTATAACCGATGACATGTGCAGGGAGCGCTCCATCAGCTGGGCATCGGCATAGGCATGCTCATAAACGGCTTCAAGATCACTGTCATCTGTAACGAACGGTGTGATGACCATACATGTCTCATTGGTTATATGGTCGAAGACAAAGGTCTTCGTCATAATGGCAAAGTGCATATCAGCGGTGTCCGCATCTGCTTTCTTTTCCATGCCTAACCAGGAATCATATACGAAATCATAACTGTTGTAACCGATTGCCCCTCCCAGGAATGTCTGCCTGTCAAAACGTTTCTGGTTCAACAGGACTGCATCGTTACTTGTTGGGAATATATCGCGGAATGTATCAAGGGCATCTTTTCCCTCTTCTACTTTAACCCTGAACTTTCCACCGATCAGTGACTCGGTCTCACCCATGGCCTTTACCTTACCATAGATATACTTCGTGAGCTCGGAGTTCTGCTGGCACTCTATTGTCAGGAACCTGTCCTTGATCGACACGACTGCCTCAGGATCGGAGCCTGCGAATGAATACCTGGCATGCTTCTTTTCCTTCTCCACCGACTCAAGCAGATATGAATGACCCGCATTTTGCAGGGTCGCGTATAACTGGAGGGGACTGCAGATGCTCTCAACCTTTGCCATCAGCTGCACGATGGCAGGTTTCTGTGAGCCCTCGACCAGGGATATGAATTCTTCTTTGCTAAGATCGAAATTAACCATTGACACACCTTGCTTCTCTTACAAACCTGCATACCTTTGCAGGGTCTTTCTTTCCTTCAGTCTCCACACCGGATGCAGTATCTACGGCAAACGGCCTCACCTGCTCCACTGCATCGCGGACGTTCTCCGGTTTCAGCCCCCCGGCAAGTATCACCGGCACATCCACCGTGTTGACAATCTCTTTGCTTACCGACCAGTCATGGGTCATTCCTGTCCCGCCAACCATGCCAGCTTTTCCGGAATCGAGCAGTATCGCGTCAACCAGATCATTGCCGGCAAGGGAGTCGATCCGGGATATCAGATCATCAACCACGAAATTTTCCCCGACAGGTACTGTAATTACTTTCACTAGCTTCCGGTCAGACCCATTCCTGATGAGCTCAATGTCATCTGTCCCAATGTCATTGTGAAGCTGGACAATATCAGGCCTTACCCTATCGATGAGTCGGAGTGCTTCATGTCCGTCTGCCGGCATTATCACAAGCACTGAGTTCACAAAGGCAGGCACCTTCTTCACAAGCTCGGATGCTGTTTGTGCATCTATCTTTCTCGGCGTGTTCACCGGTACCTCGGTTATGAAGCCAACAGCGTCAGCACCGCAGTTCACGGCAAGCTCGATATCACCGACAGTTCGCATACCGCATATCTTCACTCTTGGGACCTTACTCATTCAAAGCCTCGCAGACTTTCGGGTCATCGCTGAACTCAAGGAGCTTTTCCATTGCCCTGCCGCTGTCAATTACTTCTTCTACCATGGGTATGGCTTCCTTTACGGAGCCTGCCTTGCCTGCCACATAAAGAGCTGCGGCAGAGTTCATTACAATAAGATCCCTCTTTGGCCCTTTCTCGCCCTTCAGTATACGTATAATATCCTGCGCATTCTCCTTAGGTGTGCCGCCTGCGATATCACTTGTTGTTGCCCTCTTTATTCCCAGTTCTTCGGGGGTGAGAGTATAGGTTGTGACCTTGCCGGCCTTTAGTTCGGCAACATATGTTTCGGAGATGTTCGATATCTCATCCATACCGTCACCATGGACCGCCATTGCCCTTTCGACTCCAAGTTCCTTCATGACCCGGGCAAAAGGTTCACAGAGCTTCTTATCAAAAACACCCACAAGCTGAACTTTGGCATTTGCGGGATTGGTCAGGGGACCGAGCATATTGAAAACAGTCCTTACTCCCATTTCCTGCCTGATGGGTCCGACCCTTTTCATCGCAGGGTGGAAGATCGGGGCGAACATGAAACCGATGCCTGTCTTTTCAATGGATTCCTTCACTTCTTCAGGTTGTTTGTCCACCTTTATGCCCAATTCTTTAAGCACATCGGCACTTCCCGAAAGAGAAGTAATGGAACGGTTGCCGTGCTTTGCAACCGCCACACCGGCTGCTGCAGTCACGATGGCAGATGCGGTTGATACATTTATGGTATTGTGCAGGTCTCCGCCAGTACCGACCACATCAACAAGCACTCCGTCAACATCAGGATCAATGGTATTTGCAGCTTTCTTCATCCCCGTGGCAAAGCCTGCGATCTCCTCAGGAGTTTCTCCCTTCATTTTCAGGGAAATGAGGAGGCCTGCAATCTGTGCGTCGGTGGCCTCTGTGAATATCTTTGTGATAGCATCCTCTGCTTCATCCAGAGTGAGGTCCCGTCCTTCACTTACCTTGTTTATGTATGCCTTCATTTTAGCACCTTTTAAAGCATTGATGTATAATTTTGTACAATAGTGGTTAAAGATGCTTAACTATATTTAAGGATTATGGCTTTCTCTGACAGCGCACAAAATGTTGGGAAAAGCTCAGGATCAGAAATTCCGAAACACAGAAATCAAAGACAGATAGAAAAAAGACAGAACATCAGAAACAAATAGAGAATCAGGACAATCCTTCACAAATCGTCCTGCCCTTTTTAGTCAATCGGTATGACTTAACATTCATACCCCTTGAAGAGAGTTGAGGACCGGCACAGGCCTTTGAACAACCTTTGCAGCCCCCTCCGCATGCCACTCCAGTTTCAAGAAGGCATTCGACGTCCCCTTTATTCTCCATTATTTTCAGAAGATCCCTTAACTCATCCTGTCTGAGATTAAGCCTTTCAGCTATCGTCCCGACAGTAAGGTTCTCTTTGGAATCTATCATCGCAGCCATGCGTTTCAGGAAAAATCTGTAACCGACTACCATGTTGCCCCCTCCCTGAACACAAGCACCTCATGTAGTGAGAAACGGTCCTTCCAGTATAGTATACCCATAAGAGGAAGAATGCCAAGATATATTCCGGGCCTGAAAGCCTCCATAATGTTCCATCCTTCGTAATCCTCCGGAACAATCAGGGAATCAAGCATGTTGCCGCCCATTACAAGCAGATAGACTACCATGAATACAAGCGACATCAGTATTCCCACGTAAACAAAAGATACGCCTGCATTTATCCCCTGCAGCATTTCCTTTAATCCATAGAGGAACACGGCACCTAAGATCACAAGGCTGAGTCCGCCGAGGATATCGCCGGGAATGAACAGCACATCTGACATTCCGGTGTTTATTCCAAGTCCTTCTCCAATTTGAAATATTCCAAATATTGTGTACATCACTCCTGTGAGTGCTGCAAAA
This sequence comes from Methanolobus sp., assembly GCA_033549165.1. Taxonomy (GTDB): domain Archaea; phylum Halobacteriota; class Methanosarcinia; order Methanosarcinales; family Methanosarcinaceae; genus Methanolobus. Next base: position 27,259 of record JAWSUM010000011.1, on the reverse strand, counting down.
GTCATTTCCTTACTTCCATAATCTTGTTTCATCTACATTGTACTCCTTTTACAATTATAGTTCAGGCAAGCAGCCCTACCCTGCTGCCTACCTGGTAAACCGCAAATGCAAACAGCCATGCAAGAGTAGTTCCGTACACTAACTGGAACAAGGTCCATTTCCAGGAACCTGTTTCCCTCTTGATAACACCTATACAGGCAAAACACGGTACGTACAGCAGTGTGAATACCATGAGCCCCAAACCTGCAAGAGGTGTCATCGCCCCGGCTGCAAGTATATTTGAAAGGCTTTCCTCATCTTCACCGGCTCCATACAACACGCCCATCGACCCGACAACAATTTCCTTTGCAACAACTCCGAACACGAGTGCCACTGCAATCCTCCAGTCAAATCCAAGGGGTGCTACAAGAGGTTCTATGATCTGTCCTATGACACCGATCACTGAGTTTGTAGTACCATAGACTTCCTCGGAAGCAAAGGTTCCGCCACTGCCGGGAGCAGGAATTGATGCAAGCAGCCATACTCCTACAACACCGATAAGTATGATACTTCCTGCTTTCTTGAGGTAGATCTTACCTCTTTCCCACATGTGGATAGCACTTCCTTTCAGTGTGGGTAATTTATATGAAGGTAGTTCCATGATAAATGGCGTATCTTCTCCCTTGACCACCGTGCTACGCATCAGTTTGGCACTTAAAAGGGCAACCAGGATTCCCAGAGCATACAGGCAGAAGATCACAAGTCCTGCATCTCTTCCAAAGAATGTACCTGCAAGCAGTACATACACAGGAAGTCTGGCCCCGCATGAGACGAAAGGAGTTACAAGTATTGTGATAAGCCTGTCCCTGCTGTCCTCAATGGTACGTGTTGCCATGATAGCAGGCACGTTACATCCGAATCCCATGACAAGAGGGATGAAAGACTTTCCATGAAGTCCTATCTTGCTCATTATCTTGTCCATGATAAACGCAGCCCGTGCCATGTATCCACTGTCTTCCATAAGGGATATCATGAAGAAAAGCAGCAGAATATTAGGGAGGAAAATTATAACTGAACCCACACCCGCAATCATGCCTTCCCCTACAAGAGAGGCAAGCCAGGGAACAGAGATGGCATTTGTAGCAGCTTCTGCAAGCCAGCCGAAGAATATGTCTATCATATTCATGAAGGGTGTAGCGAAAGTGAAAGTGACCTCAAAGGCCGCCCACATAAGTGAGAGGAAAATAGGTATTCCCAAATATTTGTTTGTAACCACACGGTCAACCATGTCTGAACCGCTGAGACGGTTGGTGTTAATATTACATACCTGCCTTAGCATTGTCTGTATGGTCCTGTATCTCTGGTCTGCGATCCTTGATTCTAAGCTGTCAGCATCGAGTTCGTTCAGTATTTTCTCTATCTCAGGATAGCTATCACTCTCACTTGCTTTTTTAATTATATTCTCATCGCCCTCAAGCAGCTTCATACTGAACCATCGGAAAGGATAGTGCGCGAAATACGGGTCATTGTTTAGGATTGTTTCAAGCTCTCCCGCTCTTTTCTCGACCCCATCATCATAGGTGAAGATATTCTCTGTGAGCCGGGTCTTGCGTAACTCACCCGTAACAGTATCAAGAAGTCCTTCGATCCCACTGCCTTTGCTCCCTATGGTGGATATTACCGGAACTTCCAGGAATTCATGCATTTTCTCTGCATCTATACTGTCACCCTTTGCAAGGGCAAGGTCGGTCATGTTAAGAGCAATGATGAGCTTTACTCCCAGTTCCATCAACTGGGTGGTGAGATAGAGGTTCCTTTCAAGATTTGTCGCATCGATTACCTGTATCACGACATCAGGTTTTTCTTCGATGATGAAATCACGTGCTATTATCTCATCAAGAGAATAGGCCGTAAGGCTGTAGGTCCCGGGAAGGTCCACAATTTCCATTTCAACACCATTGTGAACTCTTTTTCCCATCTTTCTCTCGACAGTTACGCCCGGCCAGTTGCCCACATGTTGTTTTGAACCTGTGATGGCATTGAATATGGAGGTTTTTCCGACATTCGGATTACCTGTCAGGGCCACGGTTATTTTATCTGTCATTTACGCCACAATCCTGCTTCATTTCTGTTTATTCGACAACTTCGACCAGGACGGTTTCAGCTTCTCTCTTCCTGAGAGAAAGGTTGTACCCTTTAAGCTTGAATTCAACCGGGTCCCCAAGAGGGGCCCTGCGAATAACATCCACCCTTGTTCCGGGAGTCAGTCCCATGTCCAGAATCCTCTTTCGTGAGGACTTCTGGCCTGTTACCTTCAGAACCTTCACAGACGTTTCAGGTTCAATGAAATCCAGTGTTTTTTCTTTCATATTATGACCTTTTGTATGTTTACTCTTTGTAGGTAGGCCTACAATGGGTAAACAAGTATATATTAATTTTGATTGACTTTTTAAAATAGGATTGCTTAAAAGAGATAATGATAACAAAATCGATGCAGTCAATTAAGTAAGGCCTCTGAACTGCTTTTAAAAGCACAGCTACATTATTCAAAATAATAACATTAGTAGAAAAGATCAAAAAATCAGTATCAAAATATCTCTTTACAAAAGAGAGAAGACCATTAATGGCCTTCTATTATCTCGTATATCTTATTCATGTCAAGACAGCTTTCAACAACCTCGGCAAGCTCATCATAGGCCTCTTCCTCGGTCGTCACGGCTTCCGGATGATACTCCACACCCTTCTTCTCGGCCAGGTAGATCATGAGCGCATGCCTTATGTTCTCATTCTCGAACAGGCCGTGCAGGTATGTGCCCACCACTGTACCACTCTCATCGATGCTGCCATCATCACCAAAAACAGTTCTTGGCGTCTTTGTGGCACCCATGTGTATCTCATAGCCCCATATTTCATCGCCCTTGATGTTCTTGAAGATAGGCCCGTCAGCAAGGATCTCTTTCCTGACCTGGACTGTCTTTTTCTTGTATTCACCAAAGGAGGTCTCAGTATCCAGCAATCCAAGACCTTCGTAGTCCGCTTCAACACCATTTTCTATACCCGAATCACGAATGACCCTGCCAAGCATCTGATAGCCACCGCAAATTCCGAAAATTGCCGCCTTGCCTTTAAGCTTGCGTATCCGGGCATCCATGCCACTCTCTTTCAAGTCAAGCAGGTCACTTACAGTGTTCTTTGTGCCCGGTATTATCACGCAGTCAGGGTTGCCCAGATCCTCATCCAGGTTCACGTACCTGACATGTGCGATCCTCTCCAGAGGCTCGAAATCAGTGAAATTGGATATCCTTGGCAGGCGAATGACAGCAATATCAACATCATTGACGTTTTCTTCCTCAGTTGCCTTTACTTTTTTCTTTTTCCTTATTGCCATGGAATCCTCGGAAGGAATTTTGAGATTGTAGTATGGCAGCACCCCGAGCACAGGCACACCGGTCAAGTCCTCTAACTGTTTAAGGCCAGGTTCGAGTATCGCAGGGTCGCCTCTGAACTTATTGATCACAAATCCCTTGAGATTCCTGCTTACATCCTCCGGAAGCAGGGCCTTTGTCCCGTAAAGGCTTGCAAAGACGCCACCGGATTCGATGTCACCCACCAGGATGATAGGAGCCTCTGTGATGCGTGCGGTCCCGACGTTCACGATATCGCGGTCATAGAGATTGATCTCTGCGGCACCTCCCGCCCCTTCCATGACTATCAGGTCATACTCGGATTCAAGACGCTCCAGGGCTCCTTTTAGTACGTCATGCATTTCCTCGATGGAATCGTAATAGTTACCTGCGGACTTGTCTGCATATGGCTCACCCAGGACTATTACCTGAGAGGTCCGGTCTCCTTTTGGCTTGAGAAGGACCGGGTTCATGTCTGCTGTGGGTTCGACACCTGCAGCCTTGGCCTGTATAGCCTGTGCGATCCCGATCTCCTTGCCGTCCTTTGTGATCCATGAGTTCAGGCTCATGTTCTGGGCCTTGAATGGTGCAACCTTATATTTTCTGGAAAGTATCCTGCACAGACCTGTGACCATTATGCTCTTGCCTACATCTGATGCAGTACCCAACACCAGTAATTTTTTGGCATTTTTCTTGTTATCCATTGCGACCGCCCTAATTATTTTTGAAACGAAATACTATATCGTAATAATGCAACAGTTTTATGAAGGACAACTTATATCTACTTAACTCCAGTAAATCAAATTTATCTTAGTTAAGGTGGAACATGACAGAACTTTTGCGTGTAAGTGGCGGACCTACAAAACCCGAGATAATTGCAGTTTCCCTCTCTAAACTTGATTTAAGGGATGACTGTACTTTTTTCGACATAGGTTGTGGTACAGGAGCTGTATCGATCGAGGCCAACAAGATGGTGCGTGACCTGAGGATCCACGCCATCGATGCCCGGGAAGAGGCCATTGAGGTTGCAAGGAAGAATTTCGAGTCATTCAATGTCAAGAACGCAACTATTTACTCAGGCGAATCCTCCGAGATACTTGAGAAGCAACCGGTCGGGAGCATTGATTGTGCATTTATCGGCGGTTCCAAGAACATCTCCCGCGTGCTCGAGGTCCTCGCTGAGAAAAAGGTAGGTAGCGTGGTGGTCAATGCAGTCAGGATCGAGACAGTCGTAAATGTAATAAACAAGATGAAAGAACTTGGCTTATTCGATGAGGTATTGCATTTAATTGTTTCACGTGGTGCACCACTTACAGGTGAGACCATGTTCAAGCCTGAGAATCCGGTCTATATGATCATCGGCAGGTCAGGTGCAAAAAAATATAATGGTGATTGAAAATGCTTGTTGGAGTAGGACTTGGACCCGGTGACCCGGAACTTTTGACACTTAAAGCTGTAGAGACACTGAAAAAAGCTTATAAGGTATACGTGCCCGGCAGACTTGCGGCCGATCTTGTGGCACCCTATGCAGAGGCAGAGATCCTGGAGTTCCCGATGTTGACGGACTATGAAGTGCTCAACGCCATATGGAAGAAGAACGCCGATATGCTTGCAGAAGAATCAAGGAACAATCTTGTGGTTTTCGGCCTGATCGGCGACCCGAACTTCTTCTCAACATTCACCCACTTAAAGCGCGTGATGAAAAAATTCTATCCTGGCGTGGAAACAGCAACGATACCAGGCATCAGCTCTATAACATCCTTTGCCGCACAAACGGGTGCGGAAGTGGATTCCTCATTCGAGGTAAGCGACGGTTCAGAGAGCCAGTACAAGATAAGACTGAAGGCCAGCAGGCCGCAGGAAATAATCAGCTCCTTTGAAAAGGAAGGCTATAACAAGTTTACTTTCGCAGAACGTCTCTTCAGTGACAAAGAAGTTATAATCACAGAAAGAGAGAAGATCCCTGAGAAGGGTAACTATTTCAGTATAATCTTCGCAGAGAAGGAATAAACACAGGGAGAATCCATATGACGAACAAGAAGGTTTATTTCGTAGGTTCAGGCCCGGGAAACGCTAAATATATCACCGTAATGGGAAAAGAGCTTCTTGAAGAGGCCGACCTTGTAATATATGCAGGTTCTCTTGTGAATCCTGAAGTGCTCGCTTACTCCAAAGGTGAGAAGATAGACAGCTACGGCCTCACCCTTGATGAGACAAACAAACTCATTGTTGACAATCTTGAAGCAGGCAGGAAGGTTGTAAGACTGCACAGCGGCGATCCTTCACTCTACGGCTCCATCGTTGAACAGATAGAGGAACTGAAGAAATTCGACGTGGAGGTAGAGATCATACCCGGCGTCTCCTCAGTGTTCGCAACCGCGGCCGCATTGAAGACACAGCTTACCCTCAACGATGTTTCAGAGACTCTCATTATCACCCGTCCGGCCGGCAAGACGCTTGAGAAGGACCAGATAAAGGAACTTTCCAGACACAACGCTACAATGGCAGTCTTCCTGGGAACCCAGAAGATAGAGGAGATCATGGAAAAGGTGGAATATGCGCCTGATACTCCGGTTGCGGTCGTCTTCCATGCATCATGGCCTGACCAGAAAATCATAAAGGGCACTGTTGCAGACATTGCCGGAAAGGTCAGGGAAGCAGGCATCAAACGCTCCGCAATGATCCTTATCGGTGGAGTTGTAGAACCTGTGGATTATGGTAACTTCGGGAGGTCTTACCTATACGGAGTGGCACAAGAACCGCTGTCATAACCTTTGAGAGAAATCTTGAGGTTGCAGAACGTCTGGCAGGACATCTGAATGCTGATATCCTGATGTACGACAAAAACGTCTTCAAAAGGGCCTTTGAGGAATATGATGCCATTGTGGCGGTTTTCGCCACAGGCATTGTGGTGCGCGAGATCGCACCGCTCATCGAGGACAAATGGAAGGACCCTGCGGTCATAGTTGTGGACTCGAACATGAACTTCGCCATTCCATTGCTCGGAGGGCATCACGGAGGCAATGAGGTTGTCAGGAAGATAGCCGAGATCGGCCCTGTTCCCGTTGTCACGACTGCCACTGAGGTCCATAACAGGAACTCCGTTGAAGGTATTGCCAAAGCACTTGGCTGCGACATCGTCAACAAGCCCTCCACCGTGCAGGTGAACTGCGCCCTGCTTGACCAGGATGTAGAGGTCCTTGAGATAAAGGGCCCCAGGATAGTGATTGTCGGAGACGATGTGTCGGTCCTGAAAAAGGAAAAGGCTGAAAACTCATGATAGTAGGTATTGGAGCCCGAAGGGGTATCGACAGCCAGGAAGCCATCGATGCCATAAACAATGCACTTGTGGAGGCAGGCAGGAACATCGATGAAGTTGAAGGGCTGGCATCTGCAAAACTCAAAGAGAACGAGGCAGGTCTGCACGAAGCAGCAAAGGTCCTCGGACTCAATATAACGTTCATAGATCACGACGAATTGAATAACTATGATGCGCCGTCGGCTTCGCAGGCAAAACGCTTCGGGCTTACAGGTGTGGCAGAACCCGCCGCACTGGCGTTGTCGGAAAAAAAGGAATTGATACTAAGGAAGAAGGTATATGGAAGGGTCACAATCGCAATCGCAGAGTAAGGCAAAAGGAAAGCTTTACATCATTGGCATAGGTCCGGGTTCTGTGGAACAGCTCACAGTTAAGGCAAGGGACGTAATCCTGAATTCAGATTACGTTGTCGGTAACGGCACCTATCTTGACCAGATGGCAGTCCTGCTGGACAAACAGGAGATCGTACGCAGCGCCATGGGCAAGGAAGTCGACCGCTCACGTAAAGCAGTGGAACTTGCACAGGAGAACATTGTCTCCATGATCAGCGGCGGAGATGCAAACATTTACGGTATGGCAGGTCTCGTTCTTGAAGTTGCAGAACACACCGGCCTTGATGTTGAGATCGAGGTTCTGCCAGGAGTAACAGCAATCACGGCAGCTGCAAGTGTTCTTGGTGCACCCATTGTCAACGACATGTGTACTGTAAGTCTCAGTGACCTTCTGACACCATGGGAAGTCATCGAGAAAAGGCTGGATGCAGCAGCATCAGCTGACTTTGTGATGTCATTGTACAACCCGAAGAGCCGCCAGCGCAAGTCCAACTTCTCAAGGGCTATTGAGATCATCAGGCGCCACAAGGAGTCTTCCGTTCCTGTGGGTCTTGTGAAGAATGCCCTGAGAGACGAGGGCCAGGATTACATCGTCACAACCCTCGGCGAGGTAATGGACCACAACGACTGGGTGGATATGAGCACAACGATCCTTATAACAACAAATGATTCCCGCATCTGGGATTCACCATACGGCAAGAGGATCATCACTCCAAGGGGGTATCATCGGAAATATGACTACTGAATCCAAAAAGACAGACGCAAGTATTGAAGAACTTGTGGAGATGACCACTGAGATCGATCCTGAACTTGTAGATATCTGCACCGACCTTGGATCACAGACCGATGAGGCCAAAGCCATCTACATGACCAGCCGCAACATCGCCCGCAAGCTTGTAGGAGACGAGACATTAGAGGATAAAGTTAAACAGCGCTGCGTCACCTCTACAGGCGATCCTGCTGTCGCAGACATCATGCGTTTTGTAAACGATCCCATCAAGGCAGGTGTGGAGGCCATCAAAAAGGGTGCTCCCATCCTCGTTGATATCAACATGGTCAAGTCAGGAGTTACTAAAAGAGGTCACAACTGCGAGGTGATCTGTGTACTTGACAAGGATGAGGATGCAGAACTTGCCAAAAAGTACGGTATCACAAGGACGGCAGCGGGTTTCCTGAAATGCAAGGACATTCTTGAAGGCTCGATTGTCGCCATCGGCAATGCACCATCTGCTGCATTTGCAGTATGCAGGATGATAGAACACGGCATAAAACCGGCAATCATTGTTGGTACTCCAGTTGGATTTGTCAATGCCGCTGAATCAAAGGAAGCTGTCAGGAACGAACCGGTGCCTTCCATCACATGTGTAGGCACGCGTGGCGGAACACCAATGGCAGTTGCCTGTGTCAATGAACTCGTTGCAATAGCAAATGATGATGAATGTGTTATTGATTAGCACATTCACCATTTCTTATCTTTGGTCTTATTTTGGATATTTCTGTTTCACTGTTTTTTCCTGCTACTCAAAACCAGCCAGCAGGTCAGCAAAGCAATTACCCCCATCACTACTGAGAAGCCGGACGAGTCCTCTTCCTGTACCTCCTCTGCGCCCTGAGCTAAAATAGCATTTCCTGCTGCAGGCTGGTAATTAGTACCTGCGCCGATTGTATACGATCCGGTGTCAGGAGCCCGGTCATAAAGCGTGCGGCTGAACTTGTCCGGATTCAGGTGAACCTGTCCGATACCATTCTTAACCTCTTCTCCCGAAAGCCATTCCCTGCTCTGGTCCGTATGAGGTATGCTGGCACCATAGACAACAGGGGCTGTCTCCACATCGATATCCATGTTGCCGTCATCATTTCCAAGGTACGTAGAAGGAATACTCAGGTACATCTTGTTGCCCTGCATGGTCACAAGATGCGATACTTCTTTCACACTGTACTCCCCACCATAGTTTCCTATCATGGTGGCGGCAAGTTTGCCGTACATAAAATTGTATGCCAGGGAGTAGTCTTCCTTGCCGTCCTGGTTCGTGTCAAAGGAAATTGTTGTTATGGCACCGTCATCAAGGCTCAGGCTGCTGTAGGTGATGGTTATCAGCATCTTATCTTCAGCAAATCCTGTTTCTATGGATACAAGCTCATCCCCGTCCTTCCCAAATCCCGTGGAATCGGATGCCGGATCTGTGAATGTTGTCCTGTCGTCCCCATAGCCCAGTAAAGCTTTAACGGACCCGTCAGAAGTATCGATAGCTCCGTTGCCATTGTCGGGTATGCTATCCATGTCGCCACCAAGTACATCATGTATCGTGAAAGAGTCAACTGTCAGGTACATGCTTCCATCATCATTCCCAAGTAACACCAGTGGTACCCTGATGAGAACCTGATCTCCCGATACTTTGAGCATGCCATCATTATACGGGACCCCAAGGGATCTTGTCGTCGTGTCCGTATATCCTTCTTTTGTCAGGGAGGAATCGGTGTTTATCATCCTGATGGCTGCATCTGTCCCTGTCAGGCTTCCCACCGTATATTCTATAATATAGTCCACCCCGAATGTAGGGGGTGCCTGCTCCGTGTTTGTAAAACCTGTGGCAAGGTTCTGATCAGCGTCAATGAATATCCATCCGGTTATATCCTCGCCATATGAATAGGCACTGGGTTCCACATTGTTAGAGTAGGTTATGAGAATGTTAAGCATTCCATTCTCAACGGTTGCATCAACACCTTTTATGTCTGCAGCAGCGCTGTCACCTGTCCTGTCACTGACCTGTAACCTGCTTTCGGCGGTCAGCGGTACTTTGAGATCCCCGGTCTGTGAATCTATTGCCCCGTAGTCAGGTGCCCGGTCAAAGTCAAGAGCCTTTACCATCTGATCATGAACAGCAACAAAAACATCAGCTTTTCCGTCATCGTTGCCCAGTTGACGCAGGGGCAATGAGATGTATATCATGTTGCCCTGTGCCTGTAGCGTACTGGCATCTATCATATTGTCGTTCAAGGTCGTAGTAATCATTGGTTCGGAGTAGATTATACTCATGTAACTGAACTGGTAGACATAATCTGCTCCGTTGTCTGCATATCCTGTCAGAACATTCTGGTCCGCGTCTACAAATACTGCCCCATAGAAACTATAATCTGCGACATCATCGGTACATGATATCACAATATTTAGGTTGTTTCCGTCAGTCGACACATCCAGCGAGTCAACATCCTGTGAGGAGAAATCTCCAACTGCATCCGATATTGATGCGCATGTGACCGGAATCATGAATATAAGGAACAATACAATTGCGATTGCAGGAAAAATCAATTTTTCTAATTTCATAATACCACCAACAAACTTAGGTCCGGTAAAAATCCGGATCAGTTCGTAAAATGGATGCGTCTTATTTAATTTTTATGAAATTGTTCCGTAATGAAAAAAGTGTTACAGGTAAACAATGTGGTTATTGTACACCATCCACAAACCTGCAATTACAAGTACAAGACCCGCGAGCTTCTTCAGTTTAAGATCGTACTTTGATATCTCGCCCAGTCTTGCGGACGAAAGATTAGCGAAATACGCGATCAACAACATGGGTACGGCAAAACCCATCGAGTAAATGAAAAGATGTGTTGCACCGTAAGTGATGTCCCCCTCAAGGGCCACGGTCGTGAGTATTGCCCCGAGTATCGGCCCGACGCAGGGAATCCACACTATTCCCAGCGAAGCACCAACCAGTAATCCGCCAAATACGCCTTTTTTTTCCACATGCAGGCTTCCGGTATATCGGGCAAAAGCACCGAATATGTCATAATCAGTCAGCATTGCGACGCCAAAAATTATTATAAGGAGTTCAGCCAGTATCCTGAAGCCCTGAATATAAGATTGGAAGACCGCACCAAAGGCAGATGCAGTAACCCCCATGAGCGTGAATGAAATACTGAGCCCCAGAACAATAGCAAAAGGCCTGAGCCTGCTCTGCCCGGTAGAATAGGCCAGTATAACCGGAAGTAAAGGAAGTACGCAAGGAGAGAGTATGCTTACCACACCAGCAAGAAAAGATGCAAGTGGGTTCAATGTAAATGCATCAGTGTACATATCACCAAAGATACAGGAATCAGCCTCCCTGCCGGAGTTCGATCGCCTTGTCAAGAGTTGCCGCCAGGTTATCTTTTCGTGTCAACCCCACGAACCTGGCACCGCTTCTGTCTGTTGTGGTCTGTCCATCTGCTTTCATGTATACGTATTGACCTTCCTCGCCATCTACAATGACAAAGGAATCAGGAACATAATCAACACCAAACTGTCTGGCAAGAGGACCCGCATTTTTTGTATCGATGTGCAGAACATCAGCTTTACCCTGGTACTCAGCTGCGATCTCTTCCATTATTGGCTCTTGGGCGATACAGGCGGGACAGCCGTCATACCCCATTTCTACGAGTACGGGACCATTGACCAGTGCTTGATCGATGTCCCCGAGACTGCTGACCTCGACCAGACCTGCATTTTCCTGTGATGAGGTATTAGTATCCGAGCCACCAATATCGACACACCCACTGAACAGGAGTAAAAAGGTTACAAGAAATGTCAATTCCAGGATTGTTCTGTTCATAGTATTACCATTATTTTCTTAGTATTATAGACTTCTTTTTACATGTAGTCATGTATGGTGATGGGCATACCTCACAAAACCTTATACCAAAAAATAGTATATTTAGGTAGTCGTACGCAATACATTCCACTTCAAAAGAACGCCTTCTTCCATGGCCTCTGCACCCATCAGTTCAAGTTTCAAGATCTCCTTCTCAGCAAAACCTTCACCATCCACAAAGGTAGGAGACGTATTCCCGCCAATGACCAGGTTTCCTACAAAAGTGTATATCTCATCCACAAGATCGTTTGACAGCATGCCCCAGTTAAGGGTGGCGCCTCCTTCAAGCATCAGTCTGCTTACACCTATTTCCTGCAGCTTCCCCATGGCTGTGACAAGGTCCACTTTATCCTCACCTGCAACTATCACGCCTGCAAGTTTCTCAAGCTGCCTCACTTTCTCAGAAGATGCAGACCTTGAGACAACAATTATTCGCTTGCCTTCTCCTTTTTTGAAGATATCTGCATCCAGCGGGATCCTTGCAGTGCTGTCGATGACAACCCGTATGGGGTTCTCATCAAGCCCTGCCTGTTTGCGCTCAGCCCGCCTCTTTTCGGATTTGACCGTAAGGCTGGGGTCATCTGCAAGTACGGTACCGATACCTACCATGACAGCATCCGAACCTGCCCGCAGAGCATCCATCCTGTCAAAGTCCATGCTCCCGGATATCCTTACTTGCTTTCGTTCCTTTGTAGATATCTTCCCATCTGCGGACATTGCGGAATTGATGAATACAAAAGGCCTTCCCATAATTATCACTTAAATTTGAAAACACTTAAAATAAAAAAGAAAATAAGTATGAACCTCCCGAGAAGGTTCAATGTGATCAGTCGCCGTTAACGATAGCTTTCAGCAGGTTACGGTCCTTCAACAGACCAAGGAAACGCTGGTTTGCGTTAACGATAGGGATCTGGTCTATGCGGTTACGCTTCATCTTGAGCGCACACTCACTCACACCTGATATGTAAGCGGCTTTTACCAGGTCGCTTACCATTATGTCCTTTGCAGGGATGTCGGGAACCTTTACCCGTGAGACACTGTAATAGATACTCATTGTGTCCCTCATGGACTCCCACGTCCACTCATCATCGTCCGCACCGTTGGACATGTCAGCTACCTCTACTGAGTCCTCAATGACACTTGCACTGATGACATCACGGTCCGTGATTATACCGACTACTTCAAGATCACTGTCAATTACAGGTACTGCCTTGGACTTTGCAAGTTCCATTATTCTTGCAACAACATTCAGGGGAGTGTCCGTCCATACTGGTACTGACATTGGGTTCATGTACTGGCCCACGTGATCCGGGATGCTCATCTCAGCAAGGACTGCCACGATATCAGCCACGGATATAATCCCCTGGAGCTTTCCGTCCTCTACTACAGGCAATCTTCTAATCCCGTTTTCAAGAAGCGTCTTTGCTGCAATTGTCATGTCCACATTTGGGTCAATGGTCAAAGGATTACGCGTCATTAACAAGGCCAGCTGTTCCTCTTCAGGATTTCTGAGCAGGTTTGCTCTGCTGACAATTCCAACGACCTTTCCGTCCTTCAGGACAGGTACACCGGAAACCCTCTTCTCTTTAAGTAAAGCGTGAACCTCATCCCTTGAACCTGGCAATGTTGCAAAGGCAACATCCTTTTTCATTATGTCCATTACTTTAACATTCTTTGGCATCTTCAACCCCCGATCTATTCCTCGACAGATTTCCCACGTACGACAAGTACGGGTACTTTAGAGTTTCTGATGACGTTCTCAGCGACACTACCAAGCAAAAAGTGATCTAGTCCTCTCTTTCCAAGAGTTCCCATGACGATAAGATCCATCCCCTGTTCCTCTGCGAACTGGACTATCTCAGGACCTGGGTGTCCCTCCAGGACAACACCTTCAAATGGTACAGATTCCTTTTCTGCCATCACTCCAATGGATTTGGTTGATTCGTTCGCTTCCTGTTCCAGAAGCTCGTACATCATTTCCCACCCCGCATCCATCGGTATTGAAGCAAAAGCAGCGGTATCAACGACGTATCCTGCATACAATTTAGCCCCGCAAGTTTTCGCAAGGTCCAGTGCATGCTGAACTGCCTTTTTGTTTTGCTCGGATCCATCTGTTGCAATAAAAATTTTCTTGTAGAGATCGCTTTTCATAATCCCTCACCTATGTGATAATGTGCAATTAATATCAAATGATTACAGATAGTATATCGTCAGGTCTCCCTCTTCGAACAATACTGTTGATAGGGTTCTTTATTCCTGCGAGATTACTTGAATTCCCATTAAGGATCATCACTTTAGCTCTGTTCCTTTCCATGATAGAACCTGTGTTTCCAAGCCCTAATACTGCTGCTCCCATAAGCGTACACATAATAAATACTTGTCTGTCCTCGAGACAAAAAATTTTAGATAGAACTTCCATTTCAGCGAACATGTTGACCGAGTTGAGCATCACATTGTCAGTCCCAACAGCAACATCTATCCCCGCCTTTAACATTTCTTTTACAGGTGCCATGCCAACCCCTGTAATGAAGTTGGACCGCGGACAAACAACTACCGGAATATCCATATCGGCCACTTTCTTCAGATCGTTCCTATCTGCCTTTGTCAGATGTATCAGGATATCCGGATCCAGGGAAAGTGCTTTTTCTATGTCTTCCCTGCCATTTTCCCCTGCATGGATGGCAAACGTTTTTTGCTTGTTTTTTGCGATGTCCCCTATCTTCTCAAGAGTCTGCATATCAATGTCATTGGCTCCGCTCATACCAAGACCATCCGCATCCAGGAGAATGCGTTCAACTTCGCTGCGCAGTTCGCCATCACCAGCAGTGTGAATGCCTTTTGGCCTCCCAAATACCCTGTGATCGATCTCAAAGTCCCGGAGAGCATCACGGAGTGCAAGAATACCCTGCAGGCCGCCCTCCCTGAAATCGGCGAAAGCACATGTTCCCGTCTGGACCATATCCGTCACTGAACGTTTCATGCCTTCTACAAGTTCATCATGTGACGTCGATTCCAGTACCTTGTGCTTCAGCCCGTGAGGAGGCTGGACCAGTGAGCTAAGGTCTCTTTCTACACAATGGTCCACACATTTTCCAAGTACGGGGTCCTTGATCACAGAATCACCTATATGGGTGTGTGAATTCACAAAACATGGTGCAATGATATTCCTGGAATCGGTCCTCTCCTCGGCAACCTCGGTGATAATACCGTCTCTTATGACCATATAACCCTGGATAACTTCCAGTTCCGGGCCGTAAATAATCGTTCCGTGGATGGTCTGTTCACTAGCCATAGGATCATCTTTTAGCAGTAGATAGCATATTACTTATCATATTACTAGTATTAGTCTTTACTGAGGATTTCTAATTAGCTCCTAACCTCTCCCGTTCTAATTAGACAAAACTTTCAACGAAATCCTCAAAGAGGACTCCCCGATACATTATAGATTTTATAAACATGAAGCGGGCCAGTTTTATGCTATTTATAGCTACCGCCCCTCTCCAAAAAAAAGGTGCTGTGGTCACGAAAAAAAGGATAAGCTTTTATGCCGAAGTTCTAATTAGACGGCCTCAATATAGTAAATGATATTCAGGGAATGGTTTAAAATGTGGGAGCACACAAAGTAAATAGGTGCCTACAGACAATATCTAAAAAAATAAAGGTGATAAAATGTTCTGCTACCAGTGTCAAGAAACAATGAAGGGGAAAGGCTGCACAAAGAATGGGATGTGCGGTAAGAAAGGGGAGGTTGCAGACCTTCAGGATGATCTCATCTATGTGCTTAAGAGTATTGCATTCTACAACCAGAAAGCAAGAAAGGCAAACATTTCCGAGAATAGTACTGATGATTTTATGCTTGATGCATTGTTCTCAACCATAACTAATACCGATTTCAGAGCTACTGGAATTCAGGAGCGCATCGACAGAGGATTTAAGATTCAGAATGAGATCAGGCAGAAACTTCTGAACAACAATGCACTTGATGAGAACGATCTGCCTGAGATTGCAACTTTGAACCCTGAGAACCTCAGTGACAGGAATACAGGCATACTTGCAACAGAGGATGAAGATATCCGCTCATTAAGGGAACTGTTAATTTTTGGTATCAAAGGAATTGCAGCATATGCACATCATGCTATGATGCTTGGTAATATCAATAAGAAGGTCAACTCATTCATTGAAGAAGGACTTGTGGCAACCACGGATGACAGCCTGAACGATAAGGACCTCGTCTCACTGGTCCTGAAATGCGGGGAAAAAGGCTTTGATGTGATGGCAGACCTTGACAGGGTCAATACAACTGAATTCGGAAATCCTGAACCTACACAGGTTAACATTGGAACAAGAGGCAATCCCGGAATTCTCATAAGTGGTCATGATCTCAAGGATCTGAAACAACTACTGGACCAGACCGAAGGAACAGGCGTGGATGTCTATACTCATGGCGAGATGCTCCCTGCAAACTCATATCCTGAATTTAAGAAATATGAACATCTGGTAGGCAACTATGGCGGCTCATGGTGGCATCAGAAAGAGGAATTCGAGAGTTTCAACGGTCCGATATTACTGACAAGCAACTGCATAATTCCTCCAAGGGAGAGCTACATTGGCAGGTTATACACTACAGGCTCCGTTGGGTATGATGATGCCACACATATCGTAGCCAGAGATGGTCAGAAAGATTTCTCCGCTCTCATCGAGCAGGCAAAGACATGTGAACCTCCGATACAACTGGAAGAAGGCGCCATTATGGGAGGTTTTGCTTACAACACCGTGTTATCCAATGCAGACAAGATCGTTGCTGCTGTCAAAACAGGAAAGATAAAGAAGTTCATTGTCATGGCAGGCTGCGACGGACGTCACAAAGACAGGCAATACTACACGGATTTTGCAGAAGCATTGCCCAAAGATACCGTTATTCTTACTGCCGGATGTGCAAAATATCGCTACAATAAACTTAACCTAGGAGATATTGATGGAATTCCAAGGGTAATTGATGCAGGCCAATGCAATGACTCATTCTCACTGATTGTAATTGCACAGGGTCTTATGGCAAGACTTGGATTAACAGATGTTAACGAGGCACCGATCTCATACAATATCGCATGGTACGAACAAAAGGCGGTCCTTGTGTTGCTTACCCTTTTGAGACTTGAAATACAGAATATTACGCTTGGCCCTACACTTCCGGCATTCGTCTCACCAAATGTCCTCAAGGTGCTTGTAGAGAAGTTCAACATTACACCGAACACAACCGTGGAAGAAGATATGGAGAGACTTTTAAAATGAAATTAAGACTTTGTAGAAATCCTAACAAATTCAAGATCATAGGTTGAAGTCGACAAGTTCATTCAATAAGTGTTAACACTATTGAATGAAATTTATTGACTTCACGATAACATTGTAAGGATTCCTGCAGTACCTCATTGAGCTTTTGAAACTCCTTTTCAAGATACTGTTTATCAAATAATCCCGGACTCATTTTCGCTCACCATGCTACTGCAGATCCCTTACAAGATCTGATATTCATTCCAGGGAAGGACATAATCGCTGTTTTTCTTCTTTGTATCCATGTAGTCGATCAGTGTTTTCACATGGTCTTCTATATCGTAATGTTTTCCGAATTCTATTAATTTTGAAGGACATATTTTTGAGTAAAGTGCCATAGCATATGAATTATAAATGGAACTAAATGGATCGATCAGGATAGTGTGGATGATATAATCTTCATCTTTAAGTTTTCTTTTGCTGTAAAAATAATATTTCGTATCACTCATGACCTTTAGATCATATTTTTGGAACACGCTTATTGCAGTAGGATGAATTGTTTTTTTCCTGAGCCCTTCTTTGTCATCATCGAACTCAGCATCGATTTTGTATAAGAACTCCGGCCCTCTCTTCCATACTAAAACCGCGTTTTCAGAGAACATTCTAAGGTTTTGGTTAGTCTTATGCCCCCAATAGTTATCAACAAAACTCTTAATTAAAGGATGACGTTCACTCAAAACATATCTATTTTGTTTTTTGAGAACGATTCCATACATCCCCAGCTCATGGATTGCAAATGAGACTGTTTTTCTGTTAAGGCCGGTAACTTCAGCAATGTCTGTCATTGAACGTGGATTTTCCAGTACGCTTAACATGTAATGAAGAAGATGAAAGTATCTTGTTCAATGGAGGATGTCTAATTAGTTCCAAATTCCTCTCATTCTAATCAGACACCATTAGATCAGGCTTAAAGCCTGGAAGCTCCCCATTGATCAATCTACTGGGATGATCAATTCATGAGAAGTTCAGACGCGGATCAACCCGGGATTTACGCGGATTTTGCCGTTTGTCGGTTTTAGATTCCGGAATTACAATTGATCCGTGTTAATCGGTATAAATCCGTGTCTTTAACAAGAAGCCGGAAGATCACCAGCTTAATGAAAAAAGAACAGGTTTTTAAGCTGAAATTCTAATTAGACAACCTCTTTACTTCTATAGCCTGGGAATCGACAGATATATATGCCAAATTCCTGTTTATTGAATTGCGTATTATTAGGTCCTTGCATGAGAACATGGCAAAGCCTATCTGTGATTGTACAGACAACCTCAATACGCTACATCAGGATAGTGCGACAAAAGCCTGTCACGAGGGAAACCGGAAAGGACAGCGGGAATCCCATAGGATGATCTTCCGGAGTTAGTGCGTCAGGCGACAGCATTATCTCTCTTATTCTTTATAGCGACTTTTGAAGATATGAAACCCCTTTGAGCATTGATATGTCCTTTGAGGATGCACTAAAAGAAACTGAAGACGGCATCATTATAGATGTAGAGGTAACACCCGGTTCTAAGAAGATATGCATTCCCAGTGGATATAATCCCTGGAGAAAGAGAATAGAGGTCAAACTCTCGGAAAACGCTCAAAAAGGAAAGGCGAATGAGCAACTGATCGAGAATTTTGCATCTCTGTTCGGTCTTAAAAATGCAGATGTATCAATAACCAATGGCCAGAAAAGCACTAAAAAGTCAGTTCTCCTGTCAGGCATTGACCGTGCAAGAGCCACTTCATTACTGAAAGATGGACTTGAAGGCTTCGAGATTTGATTTTTAGAAGAGGTCCCCATGCAACAGTGATAATATATTCATTAGTAGAATACTTTCACCATGCTCGGAACCCCTTAATATAACCGAAAAACCATTTGTAGACTGAGGTGAAACAGATGGATGAATATTTTGAAAGCCTGGTGGCAAGAGCCACATACTATGAACAGTTCGAAGAATTCGTTCGTTATTACAAGTGATGGTATCCCAGCCTCTGCCGTAGATCCCTCCTAATCCCAAAGCATTTTGCTTTCATTGCGGCAGGGCCCCATTACTTTCACTTGTTTTACGGTTACTTCCTTGATACTTATCGGGAATTTTTTTCTAGTTTTCTGTGGTCAACTTTTAATGTTATTGCCTTTAATTGTCAAGTAGAAAGGTCATCACTGCCATATTTCATGTAGAGGAACACCAGAGGGCCCATGTTCAGAAGCAGAAGAGATCACAGAACTTTGAAAGCACCGCTTCACGTTTATCAGAACAGACTTGAGAACATTGAAGAGATCATTGATGAACTGCTTCAGCTTGCAGAAGAAGGAACTGTTATAATAGTAGAAGGCAAAAGAGATGTCAGATCACTTAATAGCCTGGGCATAAAAGGCCACTTAGAGATAGCAACACACCACCCCATCTCTAATTTCTGTGAAGAAATTGTCAATAGAAATAGCGGCAAAAACATAATCATTCTCACGGACTGGGACCGGCGCGGTAACATACTGATGTCCAACCTTACAAAACATTTCCATTCCCTGGGTGTAAACCCTGACGTAAGGATAAGGGAACGTTTAATGTCCATAGTCCAAAAGGAAATAAAAGATGTGGAAAGCCTGCATACCTATGTACTGAAACTAAGGCAGATAACAGGATCATCCACATTTTTAGGTTAATTCAACATTGACTGATCAGAAAGTATCGTTATGGTGATGTGGTTCCCATGTCCTCTCGAACTCCGGATAGAGTTCGGACTTGTCCATCAGTTCGGCATATACATCGTGCCTCGGGCTGACAATAACCACGTGGGCGGGTGGATGTATCTTTCTTAGTTTGCTTATTGCCGCGCCTGCATTATTATCAAGTTCGACAAGTGCGGCTGAATTGCATTTTGCCCTGAGTGGAACGCCAGCGACACTAACCAGCAGATTGTCCGCAAAATTTGGTTCAATGCGTTTTGGCTTGGAGGCAAATCTCATGTGTCCATAGTGCTCCAGGTCATGTAATGCAACATTCACTTTGTCCGGATTATCGCCCCGGATCACGGCAAACGATTTTACTTCGATCCCCATTTTAATTTTATCCCCCTGTTGTTTTTACTACTAGTATACTTCAATCCTCTTTTTTCTACCCTCTCCACGGTAGCATAGAAATACCAGCTAAATCTTATTAAAACTTTACGATATAATAAGCTTTTCTATATTAACTCAAAAAAAGATAATAATAAAGAGATTTAAAGGGATTTTAAATCACTTTCCAAGTTCCTTCGATCGATTGGAAGCAGCAATAACAGCATTCATGAAAGCAGCTCTTACGCCACTCTCTTCCAGTACGTGAACACCCCTTATAGTTGTTCCGCCGGGAGATGTGACCATGTCCTTTAGCTGGCCGGGGTGGGTGTTTGTTTCGAGAACCATCTTTGCGGCACCCAGTACAGTTTGTGCCGCAAGTACTATAGCACTGTTCCTGTCAAGACCTTCAAAAACAGCCCCATCGGCCATTGCTTCGATCACAGGGAAGATAAATGCAGGCCCGCTTCCCGAAACTCCGGTAACCGCGTCCATAAGATGTTCAGGCACTATCAGGGAACTACCCACAGAGCCGAATATGGCCAGGACATTATCAGCATCTTCCACGGATGCATTTCTGCCTGGTGAGATCGCAGAAGCTGCTTCCGCAACCGTCGCGGCGATGTTTGGCATGACCCGTATCACGCGAGTTCCGGGTTTCAGTTCATTCTCGATTGCTTCCAGTTTCACACCTGCCGCAATTGATATGACCAGTTTGTCAGGAGTAATCTCTTCCTTTATGTGGGACAGAACCGATTTCAATATCTGTGGTTTCACGGCAAGGACGATTATATCAGCATTCCTGACAATATCCATGTTATCCGTTGAAACGTTGATCTGAAGATTATCGCGCAACTCGTTCAATGATGCCTCGAAAACATCACTTGCATAGATATCTGAATTCAGGATCATTCCGGAGTCACATATACCTTTTATCAGTGAACTTCCCATTTTCCCTGTCCCTATAAAACCCAGTTTTTTTCCATCCAAAACCATAATAACCACTAAATCCTGTTGAACAATAAAAATAAAAAGGAAATTATTTCCTTTTGATCGTCACTATATCTCCAAGTGTCGTACCTTTGTTCAGGCGATCTCCACTCCAGTCATCTTCGCTGCTTCTTTCCGTAAGCTTGATGTCGAGCTCCCTTTCCAGTTTTTTGCGAACATCCTCTTCAGGTACAATATCTCCACGTTCCAGTTTTTTGATCAACGATGACTTTTCCTTGATCCTGTAGGCAAGCTCGTCATGGGTTAGTTGTTTTCTTTCCCTGGCTTCCTTGATCACAGAATCATAATCGTCTACTAGTTCATCGCTGAAAGCTTCAAAGCCTTTTGGCCTTGATTTTTTCCGCCTCTGAGCAACAGGTGCTGCAGGAGCTATTTTTCTGGATACGGGCGTACGTTTTTCAACATTTTTACCGTACTGGGAACATCTTCCACATACTGTGAGTTCACTACCGTCTATACTTACTTTAAAAGAAGGCCCCTTGATATCAGTGCCACATATTTCACATTGCATAGATCTCAACTCATAAAAGCCAAATCTCGTCTTTACGAAAGGGCTATATACCCTTCGGGCTTAAATAATGTTCGGAGGCACATGAGCGAAACCAGCGACAGTGATATAGATCACGAAAGATATGATTTCACGGGCGTTAACAAGGCGGAATTCGGTTATGCCGGTGCAGGGAGCGAGGAAGATTTTTCTAAATACCTGCTTGACCGCATGAGGCAACTTGAATCACGCAACAGTTTGTTGAAAGAACAGTGTGACCAGATAGAATCTGAGAAGCGCTTTGTTGAAAGCCAGAAACTGAAATATGAAAGAGAAGTCAGGAGACTTCAGGCTGAGATCGACCGTCTGAAGACGGTACCATTGGTAGTTGCTACCATAATGGATGTGGTCAGCAATGACAAAGTACTTGTGAGAAGCTCGACAGGTCCCCAGTTCATGGTAAATGTATCTCAATATATCGATGACAAGACACTTGTACCCGGGACAAAGGTGGCCCTGAACCAGCAGACCCTTGCAATTGTCGAAGTGATCCCTGCTACCGAGGACCCGGCAGTATCTGCAATGGAAGTCGTGGATGCCCAGGACGTTGATTTCAACGATGTAGGTGGCCTTGAAGAACAGATACAGGAACTGATAGAATCCGTAGAGCTACCGCTCCTGAAACCTGAAGCGTTTACCCGTATCGGCATATCTCCACCCAAGGGAGTTTTGCTGTTCGGTGAACCTGGTACTGGTAAGACCCTTCTGGCGAAGGCCGTTGCCCACAGGACAGAAGCAACTTTCGTAAGGGTCGTAGGCTCCGAACTGATACAGAAGTATATCGGTGACGGTGCAAAACTTGTCAGGGACATGTTCGAGATGGCCAGAAAGAAATCCCCGAGCATCATCTTCATCGATGAGCTGGATGCTATCGCATCAAGACGCCTTAACGATACCAACGGCGCCGACCGTGAAGTACAGAGGACCCTGATGCAATTGCTTGCAGAAATGGACGGTTTCGACAGCAGAGGAGAAGTACGTATCATCGCAGCCACTAACAGGCTGGATGTACTTGATCCGGCGATCCTGAGACCGGGAAGATTTGACAGGATAGTGTTTGTACCTATGCCTGACGAAGGAGCCAGGGCAAATATCCTGAAGATCCACTCACGCTTCATGACCCTCGGGAAAGACGTTGATTTCAGGAAACTGGCCCATATGACCGATGGAGCAAGCGGAGCAGATCTGAATGCCATTGCAATGGAAGCAGGAATGCTCGCGGTCAGATTTGACAAGGAATCCATTTGCATGGAAGATTTCCTCGAATCCACTAAAAAGGTCATGACCAAACTCGAGAAAAAGCAGGAAGAATTGCCAACAGGCATGTTTGGTTAATTCAACCATCATTTTTTAATTTAATTGAATTCAATTTCAATTATTTTTGTTGAGTCTGCTTCAGATTATCAATAAACTACTTCTGGCATCTTTTACATAACTTTCACCGTGAGCAGGCATTTTCATATCAAAGATGAGATTCGCATACTTGGCATTGATGATTCTGCCCTGATCAGTGAAAGGATATTGATAGTGGGTGCTTTTTTCAGAGGAGGATTGTGGCTGGATGGTGTAATGAGTTCTTACATTACCAAAGATGGCCTGGATGGTACGGACACCATTATAGAGATGGTCAAAAGCAGTAAGCATTACCCACAGATACGGATCATAATGCTTGATGGGATCACGTACGGGGGTTTCAACACTATTGACATAGTTCATCTTCATGAGAAGACTGGCATACCTGTGATAGTCCTGATGCGCGACTATCCGGATTTTTATATGATCGATAAGGCACTTGCCTATCTTCCCCATAAAGATGTACGAAAAGAAATTATCGAGAGGGCCGGAACGATTGTAAAAGTAAACACGAAGGATGTACTGAACCCTGTCTACATCCAGTGCAGCGGAATAGAAATGAAAGATGCTGCCAGGATCACTAAGCTAAGCGCCACAAGGAGTAATATCCCCGAGCCCCTGCGTGTGGCTCATCTCATTGCCACGGGAATCATTCTCGGGGAATCAAGAGGCAAAGCCTGAAATGATGCAGGCACTATACCCTGCACTCACCTACAATCTTTACTCCTTTCTGCATCAATGCTTCTGCTCTTTCTTCTGTCCTCGACTCTGCAAAAATGCGTATGATAGGTTCCGTTCCTGAAGGCCTTATGAGCACCCATCCGTCATCATACCAGACCTTGACCCCGTCTATGGTGTCCACCTCATTTTCACCGCCCTCAAGGGTCTTTTTCACTTTTTCCATGGTACCTTCAAGGTCTTCGCACCTGACCTTTGTCTTGGAGTTGTAATAGACAGGAACGCTTGCAGCCAATTCCGAAAGTTTTTGGCCGCTGGCAATGATCTCAAGGAACTTTGCACATGCCATGCCACCGTCACGACAGTACTGGTGTTCAGGGAAGATGAGTCCTCCATTACCCTCACCACCGAATACAGCGCCTATCTCCATCATCTTACGAGCCACGTTGATCGAACCTACTGCAGTCCACACAAGTTCGACACCTGCTTCCCCGGTAACATCGACCATCCGGGAGGAGGAACTGACCGGTGTCACCACAGGACCTTTTTTTCTTTCCAGCACGTATTTTGCCATCATAGCAAGCAGTACATCTTCTGGTATGAAATTACCCAGTTCATCAATGAACACTGCACGATCGGCGTCGCCATCCTGGGCCACACCCATAACCGCACCAGTCATTTTGACCAGGTCGATAAGCTCTGTGAGGACATCAGGCGTCGGTTCCGGATTACGCCAGGGAAATGTGCCGTCAACCTGTGAATTTATCGTGATTACCTCACAGCCGAGTTTCTGAAGCAGGAAGGGAAGAGTAACGGAGCCGGCACCGCAGCCGGTGTCCACGACCACTTTGAACCTGTTCTTACGTATATTCTCGTTGTCAACTGAATTTATTATTCCGTTAATGTAATACTTGTTGGCATTCAAGTCCATTCGCAGGTCACCCGTCCTTTCCCACGGTGCGGCCACAAACTCCCTTGAGTAATATATCCTTTCGACTTCCTTTTCTCCTTCTCGTGAGAACTCGCTGCCGTCTTCAGCTATGAGCTTAACCCCATTGTACTCGCGAGGATTGTGAGATGCCGTAATAACTATACCTGCATCTGCATGGTCTTTTACATAATACTGAATAGAAGGTGTCGGGACTATCCCCACATCTATCACTGTCAGACCCGCAGACAGCGCGCCTGCAATGGCAGCTGATTTCAGCATCTCACCTGAAGCCCTTGTATCCCTGCCGATGGCCATTGTTCCCTTAGAGCCCATATACGTGCCAACACTTCTGGCAACATCGATCACAAGCTGAGGAGTAATGTATTCGTTTGCTATTCCCCTTACACCATTAGTTCCGAAAAACGCCATTTAAATATCACCCATATTCAATGATCAAATACTATCTTTCAAAGCTGAGACTTTTGATATTCTTAATGTGATTATGTTAATAAGGCATTTTCCCATATTCAGTATTATGGATACAAGAAAAATCACAGAACTTGAAACTGCGATCAGGGGAAAAGGGAGTGCCATTGTGGCATTCTCAGGAGGAGTTGACAGTGCGACCCTTGCATACATTGCCCACCAAGCTTTGGGGAACAGGGCAGTTGCCGTTACGGTCAAACTAAATTCTTTTCCCGAGAGGGAACTCGAGCATGCGAAAAACGTTGCTGGCGAGATAGGCATCAGACACATGATCGTGTTCTTTGACGAATTTAATGTCCCTTCAATAGCCAGCAACACTGCACAAAGATGTTATTATTGTAAAAAGGAAATACTTCAGTTGCTTGACACTGCCAGAAAAGAACTTGGCTTCGATGTAATTCTGGAAGGTAGCAATGCCTCGGATAGAAATGCATACCGTCCGGGAAGAAAGGCAATTCTGGAAGCAGCTGAGCCCGTGTATTCCCCTTATCTGGATCTGGATGTGACAAAGGACGAAGTACGTCAGATCGCCGCAAATGTGGGACTCTCCGTTGCCAGCAGGCCTCCATCTCCTTGTCTTGCTTCAAGGTTTCCCTATGGCAACGTACTGACCGAAGAGGCCATCAAAAGAGTTGAACTTGCAGAGAATTTCCTGTCAGATCTTGGTTTTACGGAACTGAGAGTCAGGGACCACAGCGGGATAGCTCGCATCGAACTCCATCCTTTCGATTTCAAGGATCTGCTCCTGCACAGAGAAAATATCACATTATATTTAAGAAAGATAGGGTATGATTACGTAACCCTTGACCTGGAGGGATTCAGGAGTGGCAGCATGGATGAGGTACTATGAATCCTGAAATATATTTGCGTGATGCATCGATGGAAGACATGGAACCCATCGAGGTACTGATGTCAACTTATTTCCTTGATATTGAAGGAGTATCGGTAAATAGTTTTGCAGTTGCGGAGACAAATGGAAAGATTATAGCTGCCGGAGCCATTTCCAATGATTCTTTCCTGGAGATACATTCCATAGCAGTACACCCAAATTATCGGGGAAAAGGAATAGGCACCTCACTTGTCCGTTACCTGCTAACACGAATTCCTACTGGAAGTTCTGTTTATGTAAGGACGACATCCCCTGTGTTCTTCGAAAAGGCAGGTTTTGTAAAGATGGACCCCTCAAAAAAGGCCAAAATATGGGACGACTGTGCCGGATGCGACAGGTTAAATACATGTAAGCAATCTGTCATGTGCCTGGAATTGAAATAAACACAGAATAATGGTGAAAATATGCTGACCCTTGGAATAGTGAACACATATGATAAGATCAAGGTGCTGGATGCCCACTACAGGGCAATTGCAAGGGCTGCTCCCATCTGCTATGCCTTTGGATTCTCTTTAGCATTGTTCGACTTCCCTTTCAAGATGACGGCCGATGAGCTTGTGGATTATGTGGCTGATAAGACAACAATAGGTGAATCCGGTAAATATCTTCGCTTGCTTCATGAAAAAAGAAAACTCTTTGTGTTCGACCTGCCGAAAAAAGGTTTCCAGTCCCAGTTCGGATCGGTAGTCGTAACATCCTCAAAGCCCGAGAACAAGCATTCCATCACTCCGGAAGCACTGGCCAGTGACATCATGCATAGCAAATCCTTCCTGCTGCTTGTAGGACTTGGTCATAAGGGCCTGCCAAAACATCTATTTGAAATGGCACCCCTACACCTCGATATCACAGGCAATGGTATTTCCCTGGAAACATGTACTGCAATAGGATGTATCCCTGCCTATCTTGTGGGACTTGTTCACGCAGGTGAGCAGAAAGACAGTATCCGGGGGAAACCTAATTAATATTTGATACCAACATCAACTAACATGCGTCTTAACATTTTTTATTCCGGAGATTTCGGAAAAAAAGTGACTGGTAACCTAATAAACTCCGACAGGTTCTGTGTATCCTGCGGAGACCTCTGCGACCACTGCCGGGAATCCCGCGCCAGTTTTGCGAACATTATCACTGGAATTTTCGAACTAAGGACAGATCTGCCGGATTTTGTAGAGGAGCCCATGGAATACATGCCTGAAATGATTCCTGACTGTGACCTGATACTTGCTGTAGACCTTAACCCTGACCTTCTGATGGCAATACCCGAGCTTGCAGAAAAGTCAGGCGCAAAGGGAGTTATTGTTCCTGTCGATGATTCCAGACTCACACC
>JAWSUM010000010.1:26888-40981 GCA_033549165.1 Methanolobus sp. | reverse complement strand
CGGTACGTTCGATGATCGGGCGGTGGAGTTTCGAGCTCTTTTTTTCAGGCTTTTCCTTTTCGCTCTTTTCCTCGGACTTGCGTACGTCTATGTGGATGCCGAGCATTCTCTCGATATCGTCTATGGTGCTGCCGCCTTTGCCGATAATGCGGGGCATGTCCTTCTCACGCACCTTCACCAGTGCACGGTTGTCCGAGACCATCTCCACGCTCACCGGGCCGTTTGCATAGTTCTCAAGCACGGTCTTCACCTCGCCTTCTGCGAGTTTCCAGGAGGGCTTTCTCTCCTGCTCTTCACCCAGGGGCATCACCACGACCTGCTCTCCGTAGGTGTATATCTCGAACTCGCTCTTTTCGGTCTCGAAGTCCGAGATAAGGATCACAGGTCTTGCAAGGTCCTCTTCCATCATGCCTGCAGGAACCTTCACGGTGAACTTCAGGATCTGCACCTTGGCGACCTCTCCCTTGTCAATGAAAATTACAGTATCAACCACCTGGGGTATCACACCAAGCTCCACCCTGCCGATAAGTCTCTGGATGGCATCCACGGCGCGATTGGCGTGCACTACGCCGATCATACCCACGCCTGCAAGTCTCATGTCCGCAAAGATCTCAAAGTCCTTTGTCTTGCGCACTTCGTCGTAAATAGTATAATCCGGGCGAACCAGCAGCAGCACATCTGCAGTGTTCTCCAGGCTGCCGTCCAGGGGTGCATACTGGGTTATCTCAGCTGGCACCTGCAGGTCCCTGGGTGATTCCATGGTCTTCACCACGCATCCCATATTGTTCAGGTAAACTGCCACACCGGCTGCAAAGGTGGATTTACCCGCTCCGGGAGGTCCGGCGATGAGTATGCCTCTCTGGGCGCGTATCCTGTCCTTCAGCATATCGCTAAGGCGGTACTGCTCAAGAGATACCGATGCCACGGGGCGTACTGCAGTGATCTCGAAATCATCTGAAAAAGGCGGATTTGCGATAGCGATCCTCATATTGCCTATCTGCAGCACCGATGCCCCGCTAAATGATAGCTCGAAGAATGAATTGTGATCGGAACGTGCCCTGTCAAGCAGTTCCCTGGACATCTCCTTCAATTCGCCATAGGTACTTGGTTCGTCGCTTATCCTTACGTACCTCACATCTGCTATGGAACCTTTCTTTGCCATGGGAGGGACTTTGTTCTTAAGATGCACCGACATTGTGTCGGGTGTGAAGAAATCCTCTATAAGCAGGGGCCTTAATTCCTTTGGCTCGGGCTTTACGAACTCCACGTCTATTCCCATGGCCCTTGCTACCATGGACTGGATCCTGTCACCTGTAATGAACTTAGCTCCCAGCTCGATTGCCGTCTCACGTATCAGGGAATCTATCTCTCCTCCTCTGGCGAGTTTTACCTGGTCGAGGTTTGGCCGTTTCCCGTGGAAGAATAATTTGATCTTGTTCTCGTTTGCCAGATCCTGCAGTCTCTGCAGCTCTTCAAGTCCCTCGAATCCTATCTCCAGCCCGCGGTTGGCCTGTGCTTCAAGTTCAGCAACCACCGCTTCGGGGATGACTATACTGGAACCCTTGAAATATTCCTTTTTCACGCCTTCAGAAATAATAGCATCGATGACCGAACTCGTGTCAGGGACAACCTTTTGCCCGTCCTTACTAGCTTCTATCATAATACAGCTTTATGATGTGGATTGTATAATTCAGTTGCGACCCTTGAAAATCTGTTGGAGAAAAGCCTTCGGCTAAAGTATTCTCCATCTAATGGGTCCTGGGTTCAGTAAACGTCTTCAGGGTTGAAGACTTTCTTACCGACAACATCTCCCTCGATGTTGCGATAGAAGCATGACCTGTATCCAGTGTGGCAGGCGCCGCCTTCCTGTTCGATCATGAGCAGTACCGCATCCATGTCGCAGTCGATATAGATTGCCTTTACTGTCTGCATGTGGCCTGAACTCTCCCCTTTCTTCCACAACTTACCACGGCTCCGGCTCCAGTAGTGGGCTATCCCTGTCTCAATGGTCTTCTCAAGTGCTTCCCTGTTCATGAAAGCACTCATGAGGACTTCCTTTGTATCATTGTCCTGCGCAATTGCCTGTATCAGGCCGTTATCATATTTCAGGTCATCTAGGTTTATCATGGTGATCACCGGTATTCTCTCAAAATCCTGTAAATATCAGTTCTTACAGCAATCACTAATTGATATATACTATAAAAGCCTATTATCTATCAATATAAATATAATTACTGCATTAATTTAGGTGTTCGATCTATTGGTTATATTTGAAAGCGGGTGAAAACATGGACTACAGTTTCGATGACACTGGTGGATACCGTATTCCCACCGGTATAAGTGGATTGGATGTACAGCTTGGGGGAGGTGTCCCTCCAGGCACGACAATACTTGCTCTGGGGGAGCCCGGAGCCAACTCAGAGATATTTGCCAAGCAGTTCGTTTATGGTGGTCTCCTGAACAACGAGAATGTCTACTATTTTTCATCAGAACATCCTGTTTCTGAGATCATACATGAAATGGAAGAGCACAAATGGGAAGTCAGGAAGCATATAGAGAATGGCAGTCTTGAGTTCATCGATGCCTACGGCCCCAGGTTCTATAATGTGCTTCCCAAGGAGTTCACCAGCAACCTCTCGGCGAAAGATTTCCTGAAGAAGGGAACGGATTCCATTAATATGCTCAAATCCACGGTAATCCAGAAAAGGGGGAACAAGTACCGTGGTGTGGTAGATTCCATCTCCTATTTCCTGCGCTCCTATAACCTCAATACAGTGGTCGAAGCCATAGAGATCGTGTCTTCTGTAGGCAAGGCTACAGGCGCCATCCAGCTGATACTCATGACCAGCGGCATGCATGATGCCATCACCGAGAACAACCTCAAGCATATCTGTGACGGCGTCATCGAGTTCAGACTCAAAGAACGTGGCAGCGAGATCGAACGTACCATCATGATCCGGAAGATGCGCGGGATGATTGTTCCAAACAGGACGATCTCCTACGTGGTCACTACCAAGGGCATCGAGCTGGAAACGACCACACGGGTACTCTGATACGGGAAGTCGCTGCTTCTCTTTTATTTTTAAACAGATAGGTTTATTGCTTATCTTTTTATTTTATGAAGGCTATTTTATTTCTGCAAAACAGGGGATGTCGATTCTCATGAAACAAGATTTAGTGCGCATTCTGAGGGATATATTCTCCTCGGCTGGTTACATAGTTGCGGATTCTCACAAGCATGATTTCATCGCTGAGAAGAATGGTCACAGGACCTATATCAGACTCTCTTCTCATCCGGATCTTGTGGAGGTCAAGAACTTTATCAACCAGATATCAGATGGTGAAGGATTGTATGTGGTAACGGACAGGGTAGGCAACGACCTTCTCCAATATGCCGAAGACGCAGGCCTCAGGGTATGGGACCGTGACGACATGTCCCTGCAGATTGGCCGGGCGGTACTTGCAGACATAGAAGGTAGTGCCGGTGAGCTTGATCTGCTGGGCGGGCCTGAAGCAAAAAGGTCCTCCAATGAAGCACTTCCCGTATCAGGGCCAAGGATCACTGCAGCTACCAGTGCTGACGAGATTGCCAGGATCGCGATCGATTCTATCTTCGGTAATGGCACTGCCTTTAAGGCAGAGGCACCTGCCGATGAAGTCTCTTTACTCTCCAGGTATTCAGAGCGCCCTTCGGAACCTGTGGTCGTCAACGCTCCTGCCCAGCAGCAAAAGGATGTGCCTGAACCATCTCTGCAGGCTGACAGCATATTGCTGAACCTGCGTTCGGCTCCGATGAACATGGGCATGGAACATGCTATTTCTGCTGCAAGGCCTTACGTTTATAATTGCCAGGACATACTGCTAAAACTCGTGCCTTTCTGGAGATATGACTATCACCTGAGCACCGAACAAAGGTACAGGTCCAAGATAGTAGACATATCCGGAGAAGGCTCCGGTTGTCTGAATGCTCTTAACGGAAACACTGAACAGCTTGTGCTTCACGATGTGCGTGAGACCATAGCCGTCCCGAATGTGCCTTATGAAGTAAAGCACCCGATGACAACTGAAGATGAAGCCAAAAAGGAGCTGCTTGACAGCATTATCGATGAACATACAAAGGACCTGCGATTTGATAATACACAGGGCGAAGCTATTATATCCGAGCACAAGAGATTTAAGCCTGTGGCCGATGATATTGAGCTTAATGTGAAGCTGGTCTATGTACCTGTATGGGAGGTCAAGGGACCACGTAATTCCGTTGAGATAAATGCCTATAATTCGGAGATACTACGCAATCCCGTGGATGACGATGCAGAGTTCGTATAAAGCTGCATAAAGGCCCCCACAGTTCGTTCGTACATGTGCGAATAATTTATATATCAAAAACCCATATAAGGGATTACGAGTAAAATCACCTTGTAGTACAGATAAAGAGGAATCAATATGGTAGAAGTAAGTGAAAAGGCAGCAGCAGAATTGAAGTCATTACTTGTAGAGCAGGAGAAAGAGGACCATTCATTGAGGATATTCATAGCAGGAATGAGCTGCTGTGGTGTCCAGTACGGAATGTCACTGGAAAATGAGATCAGTGAAGAGGAAGATGTCATAGAGGAAGTCAATGGTCTTAAGATCGTCATGAACAAAAATGATGTAGAAGGCCTTTCCACGGCAACTATCGATTATGTCGATGGCCCACAGGGCAAGGGTTTCATTATTGACAACTCTTCTTCTGCAAATGCATGTGGATCATGTGGTGGCGGCTGCTCTTGAGCGGTTCCGGATGATAGCATAAGAATACTTATATAGTAAAATTCAATAATTGCTACAAGGTGATTAGATGTTTCCGGGAATCGGCGGCAGGGGCATGAACCCTGCAAAGGTCAAACAGATGATGAAACAGATGGGTATAGACATCAAAGAGATCAATGATGTGGAGCAGGTCATCATAAGAACTCCTGAGAGGGATATCGTTTTTAACGACGCGAACGTTTCCATTATGAATGCACAGGGTGTGGATACCTATCAGATAGTCGGTACCCCGGAAGAGGTTGCCAGGGAACTTGTGGTCCCTGATGACGATGTAAGGCTGGTCGCAGAGCAGACCGGCGTTTCAGAGGATAAGGCAAGAGAAGCTTTGAAGAATGCCAACGGTGACCTCGCGGAAGCCATCCTGGCGCTCTCGGCCTGATCTTTCTTTTGGCTTTTTTTATTTTCCTTTTTTACGTTTCACTCTGGAGAGCACAAAGTTAATCCAGGCTCTTTACCTCTATATCCTTTGCCAGTCCGGGTATTACATCGTGAAAGGCACCGATAAAAAGCAGCCCGGTTTCGCCGTCTTTCAGGGAAAGATCGATGGCTTTTGCGATATGGGCATCGCGCTCCTGCAGCAGTTTGTCTTTCACCTGATCGTATCTGCGTGCAGCACCTTCTTTTTCTTCCGGTGTCCCGGCAGTTATAAGGGCTCTGATATGCTCGTATTCTTTCCTGAGCAGCTCCAGGCTTTCGGTTGCCTCGACTGTTGCCCCTCTTTCGATCAGCTTTTTGACTATCCGGTAGTTCTTGCTCCCTTTATCCGCGGTTTCCAGCACGATTCTGATCCCCTGTTCACCGCCGCAGGGAAGGCCATCCTGGTAAATTCTCGTCCTGCCGTAATCCAGGTCAAGCTCGTCTATTTCTTTCTCCAGTTCATCCCAGAATTTTTCTATTTTCCTCTGGTTCTCAAGCCATTCTTCTCTTCCCATCTTTGCCATTCCCTCCTTTACAAGCCCCTCACTCATGGAACCCATATCGGCTGAGGTATGTACAATCTTTATCAAAAGTAATCTTCTCATTTATCTCCCGGTCCGTGGAATATCATGCATTTTCTTATACGTATCTATAGCCTCTTCAAAATGTTTCTGACACAGCCTGAAATCAGGTTTTTCGATATCTCCTTTGTTCTCGATATATTCTTTGATTGCAAGCATGGTAGCTTCCCTGCATACATGTGCAACATCCGCGCCGGTTAACCCGATCATCGGCATTATCAATGATTTTTCATCGATGTCGGAACCGAGGGGTTTTTGCCTGGTATGGACTTTGAAGATTTTCAGCAGTTCGTTCTTATCCGGAGGTAACACTTCTATTATCAGGTCGAACCTTCCGGGGCGCAGGAGGGCGGGGTCGATCATGTCCAGGCGGTTCGTGGCGGCAAGAACCGTAACTCCCTTGAGTTCTTCTATACCATCCATTTCAGTCAGCATCTGGCTGACCGTGCGCTCGGTAACCTGTGTATCCGCTCCCTTTCCGCGCCGGGGTGCAATTGCGTCCATCTCGTCGAAAAAAATGACACATGGAGTTGCCTGCCTTGCTTTTCTGAATATCTCCCGAATGCCGCTTTCCGACTCGCCCACCCATTTGGATAACAGTTCGGGACCTTTTATCGATATGAAATTGGCATTGCTCCCGCTTGCCACAGCTTTGGCTATCATTGTTTTTCCGGTACCCGGGAGCCCGTACATCAGTATCCCCTTAGGTGCTTTGATGCTGGCGTAGTGGAAGAGCGAAGTATACTTCAGCGGCCATTCGATTGCCTTAATAAGTTCCTTTTTAACATGTTCCAGTCCCCCAACGTCGTCCCAGGATACATTTGGCGTCTCCACGAAAACCTCCCTTGTAGTGGAGGGAATGATCTCGGAAAGTGCCAGAACGAAGTCGTCCATTGATACTTTCATGTCCAGGATCATATCAGGGGATATATGTTCCAGTTCCATGTCGATTTCCGGCATTATTTTATGTATGGCATTCATCGCCGCTTCCCTGCACAAGGCCGCCAGGTCCGCACC
This sequence comes from Methanolobus sp., assembly GCA_033549165.1. Classification (GTDB taxonomy): domain Archaea; phylum Halobacteriota; class Methanosarcinia; order Methanosarcinales; family Methanosarcinaceae; genus Methanolobus. The sequence goes on along the minus strand of JAWSUM010000010.1, from coordinate 34,157 downwards.
GACGTAACCATGAGTAACATCGGCAAGGTACGGGATATCCACGTTGTCATCAAGCGGCATTCCTCTGGTGTGGATATTCAGTATATCATGCCTGGCATTCCTGTCCGGGATGTTGATGTTGATCTCGCGGTCAAACCTGCCGGGTCTGCGCAGGGCAGGATCAAGGGTATTCGGAATGTTGGTAGCTCCGATGACCACCACCTGCCCCCTTGACTCTAAGCCGTCCATCAGTGCCAGTAACTGTCCGACCACCCGCTTCTCAACATCTCCCTGGATCTTTTCCCTCTTCGGAGCTATTACATCCAGTTCGTCGATAAAAAGGATGCTGGGGGCATTGTTGCTGACCTCTGCAAAGACTTCCCGCAGTTTTCCTTCGCTTTCCCCGTAGAACTTATGCATGATCTCCGGTCCATTCACATGCATGAAAAAAGCTGAAGTTTCATTCGCCACTGCCCTTGCGATGAGAGTTTTCCCCGTACCCGGGGGACCATACAGCAGTATCCCTTTTGGCGGCTCTATTCCCAGTCGTTCGAACAATTCCGGGTATTTCAGCGGAAGCTCTATCATTTCCCTTATTTTTTTGATCTCTTTCCCCAGTCCGCCGACGTCTTCGTATGAGATCCTCATCCCCGGTTTCATATCCTCTGTTTTTCCGAGTTGTACGGTAGTTCTCGGGTGCAGGAGCACCACCCCTTTGGGACGGGTATCCACAATTTTATATTCCTGGTACCTGGTTCCGAGGTAGGATACACGTACCATATCGCCCTTCATGACCGGCAGGCCGTCCAGCAGCTTTCCTATGTACCTTATATCCGCTCCTGTCGAGCGGTTTGATGAGATCGTAACGGATGAAGCTATTTTGACAGTGGTTTTTTTTACTTTAACCTTATCGCTCACGCCTGCCTGTGCATTACTCCGTGTGATGCCGTCGATCTGGATTATGCTCTTGCCCCGTTCGTCTGAGAAGGCAGGCATCAGTTTTGCTACGGTTGTTCGCCTGCCCGTGATCTCAACCACATCCCCTACATCGGCCCCGAGCAGTTTCATATCTTCAGGATCGATCCGGGCCAGTCCTCTTCCCACATCTTTCGAAAAGGCTTCTGAAACCTTTAGCGTTAAATCATCTGTTACTTCAGTAGACATTTTATCCCACATTCCTTTTCAATTATCACAGGGATTGCGTATTCACCTGCCTGCTGTCCCGGCAGGGAGTTATCCGTCCGGCCTGCCAATCCTAAGCGTGCCCTTCCGGGAGGACAACCGGACGGGCAGGACACGCATGTTCTGTTACTCCGGTTTCATTTTTTAAGAGATACTCTTCCCTTAGTTTCTCATCCCATGCCGTCATCATCCCGTACTCAAGCATGGTCTCTATACCTGCGATCGCAGCCCTCAGGCTGATTCCGATCAACGGCACGCCAGCAACCGATATTATCACATCGGCGTTCAGTATGAGGCCTTTATTCAGGAGCCTGTCCAGCAACTCCACAAGGGTGTCCTCGCGTTCCGGTTTCATTTTCAAGTTCCCTTTGACTTTCGGGCTTTCGGTGATATGGAAGTGAATGCTTTTTCAGGCACCATCTTCAATTCTCCTTTAACCCGACAAAACTGAAAGGAGCCCACGGTCCCGTGAAACGAACAGCAAAACCGTCACGCATATCTATTTCATCCAGCACCTCGCCGAGTTCTTCGATCTTATCGTCGGAAACCAGGCAGGAAAATGCTGCGATCGGCTTCTTATCCTTATATTTTTCAGGTACATTGGAGTTCTTCTCTTCAATCTTCATTTCCTCGACATGTTCCCGTACCTTTTCGCCAAACTCGTCCGCAAGCTTCAATATTTCTGCAGAGATCGCAGCCTTTGCTTTCAGTTCGAACTTCCGCTGAAATAAGTATGCAGCACCCTTCGACATTTTGTCCATCTCTTCTTTCATTCCCTTTAACTCTTCATCACTTACGGCAAGCCTGTCCCTGAGCTTTTCATGTTCGCACAGGATCTGCACCGTGTACTCTGCCTTATTCCTAACTCTCAGAAGTTCCTCTCTGAGGTTCCCGCAGCTTTTGCTCAGCCAGTCTCTGAGCGTATCATCGTCACCCCTGACAATGGTGTCAAATGAAAACGGCAAAACCGTGCCGAATTGTTTTGACGCGTGGTCGATCACATAGTTATGCGTCAGGATCCATTCCCTAGCTTTTTCATTGTCCTTTGTATCGTAAGGATCCGCCATACAGGAGTGTACAACAGCGGCAATATCCCCGTGGGGAACCGTGTAGACCATGCTGTCCTCTATCCCTATGCAGCCGAAATCCGACATGGCTCCGCTATTGATAATGCAGTAGAGGTATCTCCCCTCCCCTGCCGGTTGGTCGCCGCTCATGCCCTTCCGGCCTCCTCCAGGCTTCCGGGATTCAATAATCTGTCTATCACATCGTCAGCCACCAGATCAAGGCTGTCCCGCACCGATCTCACAGAATCATCAAGATTGTTGTCTTTCTTTATGCAGTCCAGAGACTCGTTCAAATCCGATAACGCCATCCCGAGCCTCTCGATTTCCTGGTCGTTCAGCCTTCCGCTTTCCATCCTTTGCACGGCCTGCCTCTCAAGCACCTCCTGAATGATCTCCACGAGAGCCACAACAAGGCCAAGCAAACCCTGCTTCAGATTGTCCTCATCTATATTAACCGGCATTCCCATCCCTTATCCTGTGAACAGATCTGCGTTTATCCGCAGTTTTCCGTACCGTCTTGCATTTCCCTTTCGATCCAGAGCTGCAATATCCCATACCTATAGGTTTTCCAGGCAATGGATTTTGCAGCCGGCGGCAATTTAACGATTTTGGAGTATTTCCCGGCGGAAATTTCAAGCGTACCTCCCTGGAGTTTCGTTTCGATGTCCTCTTCCTCAACACCTGGAAGTTCCGCTATCACAAAGATGTGGTCCTTTTCCTCAAAAACATCGATAATCGTTTCCCTTTCAGGAGGTATTTCCACCCTCACCTTCGGTTCCATTTTAACCGCCTTTGGCTTTGCCTCTTTTCGCTCGGACACAAGAGGTCTTACGGACATGTTGTAATCCACTTTTGGTGTGCTGCTCCAGCCGGTTTCCAGTCTGTGCTTTATTTCGGCATCCGTCTCTGCAATCCTTTTCCTGAATTCGGGCGAGGATTTTTCAAGAGATTTGACAATTCCCCCGAAACCCGGGATGAACTGGTTTACAACGCCTTCCACAATGCCTGAATCCTTTTCATTTTCAAGCTCTTCTATCCTTTTTTCAAGCTTTTTGATTCTATCTTGATAGTCCTCGTTTTTTTGGTTATCCTTACTTACACTTACCATATATCCTCAGACCATATTTGATGATAAAGCTATTATTCTCGGGCTTACCCAGCCGCATATGGGGCAGCCTTCTTCAATTAACAGGCATTCCTGAATTTGATTCCCGCAGTTAGGACATCTTGCCTTTGTCACATCAGCCCCGATTCGTCCTGGAGCATTGAGGTTGATACCTGACGGAAACTCCAGGCCGTACTTGGCTGCAGTTTCAAAAGAAGCAAGAGCAGCCTTAATCCTGATGCCGAGAAGTTCTACACCGGCAACAGATACCGAGATGTCGGCGTTTATCACTAAACCTTTATCAAGAATCCTGTCTATCGCATCTGCCAGGCCGCCGGAACTCTCAGGTACTAATCCGGTCATGCCTGTTCCCTTCTTTCAAACTCTTTCCATTTGTTACCATAGATTCTCTCAGCCGGTTCTACAATGGAATACCTGGGCTTTAGCGGAAGAGTGGAATGCGTCACTCCGTATTGTCGTGACTTCGGTTTATTCCCCAAAGTGACTGCAGTAGGATTGGAATTCGGTGCTCTGTCAGCTTTCTTAGCCGTCATTAAAGCCTGATTGCTCTTGACTTTCAGTTTATATACCTCTCTCTGCCGGAGCAGGTTAGTTCTTGCTTTGTCACGCCACTGCTCCATTTTCTGTACTGTTTCCTGCAAAAAATTCCCGTTTTTTCTCCTCATCATACTGCTTCTTCCAACAGCGCCTCTCCCGATTGAACCTGCCATCAGGAACACCTCCTTATTGTCCATGTCCTTTTTGAATCCCGATATCCTTTGAGATTTTTCCGTCACGTCCTTCTTCAGCTCTCTCTTTCACACCTGTCATTTATTTCACCTTACTCCTCCCTGTTTCACCTCATTTTCATCTTGCTCCCAGTATGTCCCTTCTGATGCTGAGATTCATTTCCTGGCTCCGTTCAGTTAACTTAAACTGCTGCATCAGACTGGCATTGATGTCATTGTATTCGTCCAACGAGATCTCCCCGAACTCGTAAAGCATCCTGTTCTCTTTAATCTGATTTTTGATTTTTTCAGGATTGTATAGTTCCTTGTATGCGAAATCCCTTATCTGCTCGATGGTCCAGAGCAGATCCAGGCCGGGAAGCGAGATACCCAGTTGCCTCAGCAGCATATCGTCCAGTATGAACACTACCGGAAGCCTCCCTTCTGCTTGGATAGAATCTGGATATCCACAAAATTGTAGGGTGGCCACGGTCCGCTATACTGGACTTTCATGGAATCGTATTTACTTCCCAGATGCCCGACCTTCTCCGAAAATTCATCTACTTTGTCCCTGTCGACAAGGAACGATGCATTCAGGACAAGACGCTCACTGAACAGCTTCAGCTCTTTTGAATCGGCTGCGATTTTCTGGAGAGTGCTTATAATATCCGATTTGCATTGCTCGTTTTTTCCGCCGGATCGCATAGCCTCTTTCGGAGTAATTACCTTGATCCCTAATTCCATTTTGTTATCTACCGTTTGCATGGCTTTTTTTATGGCTTTGTATCCTGCGTTCATGGCAACCATGACCAGTTTCTTGTTTTTGAACACCATGCCGTAAGCCGTGGGAATCACACTGTGCTCATGCATCACCTGCTCCACCACTTTTTTGTGTACCTCCACTTCTTCTTCGTTCACTTCATAATTCTTTACAGGCGTGTTGCTCACCACGGGTGCGAAATTCTTGTACTCCAGGGTATAGACTTCCTCCCCTCCGAAACCGATATTTCCGAAGCTTTTTCTCTCACCCGGGGATTTTATTATGCAATAGACATATCTCCCGTTTTCTTGTTCATTTTTCTTCATGGCAGGTTCCTTCCCGGATCTTTTGATTTTAAAAAGGATTTTAAAAAGCCGCCCAAGAATTCATGGCAACGGGCATCAGCTTGCCTCTTCTTCCATAACCATATCTCCACGATGGCGCATTCCAATCCGTCTGTATCCTGTGAATTTCAGATCGTTGGTAAATTTGAGTTCGTAGATGTTGAGAATGTCCTGGGTATCGGGAATGGCTCTTCTCTCAAGAACCTCAGCCAGTACCTTCCATTCTTCGTCTTCTTTGGTCACGCCCGTAATGCTCTCTACTTTCCTGTTCAAAATACTCTCAATCAGGACAGAAGCTTCCTGGCATACTTCTTTTATACCTATTTCTTTCATGTTTCGTCCCCTTATGCCAGCGTTGAAAGGACATCCTTCACCAGGGCCTGCTTCTCCAGCATGTCATACTGAGAACAGGTTTTTGCTGCCATTACGTCAACGCAGAGCTGCTCGAAATCGATATTATCCGAACCTTTCAAGGCCGCCAGTCCCTTACCCATCATTATGCCTGTTCTTGTTCCGGGTTTCTGGGCATCGGGCAGTTTATCTCTCAATGACCTGACAACGTTCACTATCTTTTTGACTTCATGTCTTGGCAGGCCGGTGTGCGCATTAACGATCTTTAACTCCGTATCGAAACTGTAGTAGTCCATGAATATGCTTACAAGCCTGTCGAGAAGAGCGTCCTGGGGTCTGTGGACTCCGGCATATTCGATGGAGTTGCTTGTAAGTATGGCATTGAAGTCAGGATGCACCTTGATATATCTCTCCTCGCCGAACTTAGTAGGCAATTCGAGTATGCCCTCTTCAAATACGGACAGCAGGACATTGTTTGCCTGGGGTTTTGTGCGGGAGAACTCATTATATACCAGTGTATAGCCATATTTGCATGCAAGGGCAAGAGGATTGTCAACCCAGTCCGCCTTCAGTATGTCCTTGCTTCTATACACATTGTGAATATAGTTATCCCTAAGGCTTTCCTGTTCTATCTGCGAGTATCCGCCTATCAGATCGTTAGTTGTGACCGATTCATCGCCATTGATCCACACTACAGGTCTTCCCAGCTCTCTGGCCGTATGCATCGCCAGACTCGTCTTTCCGCAGCCTGTCGGTCCTATCAGGTGGACGGGGTAGCCGGTCGTAAGCCACAGTTTCACCCTCTCGCCCAGCTTTTTGACGTCGGGTGCATCAACAAAATGATTATCTTCAGGTACAAGATTGTCAGGCGCCGGTTCTTTAATGGACATTGTCACCTGAACCCGGGCCTCTTTAATAGCTGATTTTTCTGTTTTTTCACCCTTTGTTTTGTGAACCGATTCTCCCCTCACTTTTCTGGGATGTGTTTCTATATATTTCATGTATGTCTCCTCTCATCATAGCGAATCACGATATGCATCGAATAAAAAATCTCTACTATGGTTTAACCATAGTAGAAATCTTTGATGTAGTCCGCGGTCCTGTTCTGGAATTCCCTGTACCTGGATTCCATTTCCTCGATACCGCTGTGCATCTCTTTGATCCCCATCCCCATCTTTGCCACGGCTTTCCCGTTTGCTTTTACCTGTGCACTGATGCTCTTTTGCATTTCATCGATACCCTTCTGTATCTCATCAATGCCCCTGTACATCTCATCAATGCCTTTCTGCATCTCCGTCGCTTTATCGTCAATGGCAGATCGCATGTCCTTGATACCTTTCTGTATCTCCACGACGCCTGTCCTGATTATTGCAACCGCCTCTTCGTTTTCTTTCACCTGTGCATCTATGGCAGCACATTTTGCATACACACCTTTCTTTCCGATACGCGGGTTGAGTTTTCCTTTAACAGGTGTTTTCCCGGGAACTTCTGCTTCAAAGATTTCTATCTCAGGTTCTTTTTCTTTTGCCTCGATAATATCTTTTGACAGTTGCAGTTTGTCGGTACCAATCGTCCCTATGCCGAGCTTTTCTGCCATTTTTTCCAGTTCCCTGCGCGTGTACTCGGCAGCCAACTCTTCTGCTGTCCTTGTCATAATTTCATACCCCTAAAAGAAGGAGTCCTGCTTAAGCAGGAACCCCGGGGGCTGCGCCTATTGCAGCCTGTTCTACTTTCGTAATCTCTTCAGCGTAGT